>NZ_JBNCNM010000002.1:635789-728053 GCF_049846985.1 Streptomyces sp. DT190
CGCCGTCGCCCACGGACGGGCCCCGGAGGACGGCACCACTGCCGCCACCCGCGCCCCCGACCCGGACGTCACCCCCGCCCTCCTCACCCCCGTCGACACGGCCCTGCGCTGGTACGCCGCCGAGGCCGACCGCGCACTGGCCGCCGCCCGGGCTCCCGGCCCCGACCCGGCCCTGGCCCACCGCTGCCGCCCCGCCGTGTGCCGGCCCGGCGACCATCCGGCGCCCACCGACTCCGCCACCCCCGTGACCGCCTCCTTCGCCACCCCCGAGGAGGCCCGCGCCTGGGTGGACCGGGAACTGGCGAACATCGTCACCCTGGTGCGGCGGCACGCGGGCGACCCGCGCGGCGAGCGGGCGGGCCTCGTCTCCACGCTCGTCCGGCTCACGCTCCCCTACGCGCGTAGCCGCGGACGCCGCACCGAGGCGGAAGTGCTCGAAGAGGCCGCAACCCGCTCCGGACGCTGACACTCGGCGTCCGGACGCTGATCACTTGGCCTTGAGACGCTGATCACTTGGCGTCCGCGTAGCACCGCACCACCGCCGTGGTGAACGGGAACCGCACCGGCGTCTGTCCGAAGGTGAGCCGTCCGGCCAGGTCCGCCGCCTCGCGGATCGCCGCCACCACCCTCTCCGTCTCCTCCTCGGGGCAGTGCACGATCACCTCGTCGTGCTGGAAGAAGACGAGCTCGGCCGCGAGGTCGGCGCAGGCCCGGCGCAGCGCGGCGAGCAGCAGCAGGGCCCAGTCGGCCGCGCTGCCCTGGACGACGAAGTTGCGGGCGAAGCGGCCGCGGGCCCGGGCGTCGGTGGAGGCGTAGCCGGGCACCCACTGCCGCGGGTCGTCCTCGGAGAGGGGGATGCCCGCCTCCTCGGCGCCCTCGTCGGCCGCCCGGGCCGCCGGGGGACAGGTGCGGCCCAGCCAGGTCCGCACCAGCCGGCCCTCCTCCCCGGCCCGCGCCGCCTCGTCGACGTACGCGACCGCGCGGGGGAAGCGGCGGCGCAGCGCGGCGAGGTTCTTCAGGCCGTCGCCGGAGGTCTGCCCGTACACCGCGCCGAGCACGGCGATCTTGGCCTGGTCGCGGTCGCCGGAGAAGGCGCGGTCGGAGACGGCCTGGTACAGGTCGCTCTCCCGGCCGGCCACCTCCATCAGCCCGGGGTCGCGGGAGATCGCGGCGAGGACGCGCGGCTCCATCTGGTCGGCGTCGGCGACGACGAGCCGCCAGCCGGGGTCGGCGACCACGGCCCGCCGGATCACCTTGGGGATCTGCAGCCCGCCCCCGCCGTTGGTGACCCAGCGCCCGGTCACCGTCCCGCCCGCGAGGAATTCGGGTCTGAAGCGGCCCTCGCGCACCCAGTCCTGGAGCCAGGACCAGCCGTGGGCGACCCAGATGCGGTACAGCTTCTTGTACTCGATCAGCGGCTTCACGGCCGGGTGGTCGACGGACTCGAGCGCCCAGCGGCGCGTCGAGGAGATCCTGATCCCGGCCTGCGCGAAGGCCTTGACCACGTCGGCCGGCAGATCGGGGCGGACCCTGCGGCCGAACGCGGCGGACACCTCGTCGGCCAGCTCGGCCAGGCGGCGGGGCTCGCCGCCGCCCGCGTACCGCTCGCCGAGCAGGTCGTGCAGGACCGCGCGGTGCACCTCGGCGCTCCAGGGCAGCCCCGCCCGGTTCATCTCGGCGGCCACCAGCATGCCCGCCGACTCGGCGGCGGTCAGCAGCCGCATGCGGTCGGGGTGCTCGGCCCGCTCGTGCCGCCGCTGCTGCTCGGCGTAGACGGCGAGGAGGTCCGGCAGGGGCAGCTTGATGCCCTGCGGCTCGAACAGGGAGGACTGCGCGCCCGGCTCGGCGGAGCGCAGCGGCGGATCGGGCGGTACGGCGGAGCCGCGCAGCCGGGCCAGGGCGGCCGCGGCCGAGCGCGGTTCGCCGTACCGCCCCTCGTGGCCGAGGAGGAGCGTCTCGGCGGCCTCGATGTCGTAGCACCGCTCGACTCGCACCCCCGTGGCGAGCAGGCGCGGGTAGACCTCGGCGGTGGAGGGCCACACCCACCGCGTGACGCCGGGACGGCTCCGGACGGCCTCGGCGGGGTCCGCCTCGCGCCGCACCGGTCCGGCGGGCAGCCCGTCCGGGCCGAGGGGGGCGACGTCGACGCCGCCGTCCTCGGCCGGAGCGAGCGCCCACCGGTCGGACATGCTGCGAGTGTGACAGGGGGGTCTGACAACGCCCCCGCGCCGCCACGCGCCGTCAGGACTCGCCCAGCACGTTCTCCTGGGCCCGCGCGATCTTCTCCAGCACCGTGGCGACGTACTGCTCGGTCCGCTCCTTGCCGATGCCGAGGCCGCTGAGGACGCCGTCGCCGTTCTCGTGCTCCAGCAGGGCGAGCAGGATGTGCTCGGTGCCGATGTAGTTGTGACCGAGGCGCAGGGCCTCGCGGAAGGTGAGCTCCAGGACCTTCTTGGCGGCCTGGCCGTAGGGCACGAGCTCGGGGGCGTCGTCCACGGCCGGCGGAAGGGCCGCGGTCGCCGCCTCGCGAACCGCGTCGAGGGAGACGCCCTGCTCGACGATCGCCTTCGCGGCGAGGCCGTCGGGTTCGGCCAGCAGGCCGAGGACGAGGTGCTCGGGCAGGCCCTCGGCGTTGTGCGCGGCCTTGGAGGCGTTGTGCGCGGCCATCACGGTGTTGCGGGCGCGGGGCGTGTACCGGTTGAAGCCCTGGTTCGGGTCGAGGTCGGCCGACTCCTTGGGCACGAAGCGCTTCTGCGCGGCCTGGCGGGTGACGCCCATGCTCCTGCCGATGTCGGTCCAGGAGGCGCCGGAGCGCCGGGCCTGGTCCACGAAGTGGCCGATGAGGTGGTCGGCCACCTCACCGAGGTGATCCGCTGCGATCACCGCGTCCTGGAGCTGCTCCAGCGGTTCCTGATGCACCTTCTTGATCGCCGCGATCAGGTCGTCGAGACGGACGGTTGACGTGATGCCGGGGTTCGTCGTCATGCTGTCAACCGTAGGTTGCGCCCCGAGGGGTGTCAACCGCGAGTTGACAGTTGGCCGCTGCTCGGGGACGCCGGCCGCGGCCCGGCGTGCGACCACCCGCGAGGGGCCGGGCGGCGCGGCGTGGCACCATCGGCCCGTGAGTACGCCCAGCACCGTCGACCGCGCGTTCGAAGCCGCCCTGTACGAGACCGGCGAGACCGGCCTCGACACCGGCGCGTCCCTGCTCGCCTCCGACCAGGCCGCGGACGCGGAACTCGACCGGCGCGGGCGGGAGTTCGTCGCGGCGGCCTGGCGGCGCGGCTGGCAGCCGGCCGACGTCGTACGGATCGTCCGGCGCGAGCTGGACGACCGTCATGTGCTCCTCGTGGCCGCCCTGATCCGCGCTCAGGCCCCCGACGACGTCCCGCGCGGCCGCCGCTGGAGCGCACAGCTCGCGGAGCTGCCCGCCGGCACCGCGCCCCGCACCGACCGCTTCTCGCACGCCACGGCCGTGCTGGAGCTCTACCGGCTGCTGCTGCGCCTGCCCGCCCTCGAAGCCCTGGACGAGGCGCCGGGCGGGGCCAGGCCCGAGTCCCGCATGCTCACCCGCATCCGCGCCCTGCTCGCCAAGGCGGAGGCGACCGGTTTCCCGGAGGAGGCGGAGGCGCTCAGCGCCAAGGCGCAGGAACTCATGGCCCGGCACAGCGTCGACGAGGCCCTGCTCGCGGCCCGGGCGCCCTCACCCGACACCCCCGGGGCGTGCCGGATCGGGGTCGAGCCGCCGTACGAACAGGCCAAGGCGGTGCTGCTGGACGCCGTCGCCACGGCCAACCACTGCCGGGCGGTGTGGAACGAGCCGCTCGGCTTCTCCACCGTCGTCGGCTTCGAGACCGACCTGAAGGCGGTCGAACTCCTCCACACCTCACTCCTGGTGCAGGCCACGACCGCGATGACCAAGGCGGAGGCCGCGCAGCGGGCCGCTGGCCGCAAGCGCACCAGGACGTTCCGCCAGTCGTTCCTCGCGGCCTACGCCCACCGCATCGGCACGCGCCTGGCGGAGGCCGCCGAGGCCCAGGTGTCCGACGACCTGCTCCCGGTCCTGGCCTCCCGGGACGTCGCCGTCACCGGCCGGCTGGACCGCATGTTCCCGGAGACGACCACCACCCGGCTGCGCGGGGTGAGCGACGCGGCGGGCTGGACGGAGGGCGCGCAGGCGGCGGACCGGGCCCGGGTCGAGCACCGGCCGCCGCTGCGCTGAGCCGCCGTCAGTCGCCGGCGGACTCGAAGCCGCTGACCGAGGCCTGCGCCGCGCCGCCGTCCTTCCGGGCGACCTCGCCGTAGGACCACGGCAGTTCGTGCGCGTCCGCGGTGGATCCGGGCAGGGTGAAGGACGCCTTGCGCACGGCCAGGCTCTGGGCGGAGCCCGCCTCGCCGCGGACGTAGGTGATGGTGAAGGACGTCGTCGCGCCCTTGCCGAGGGTGAGCGGACGGGCCTGCGCGGACTGCTCCGCGGAGACGGACGTCGTGCCGCCGTCGGCCAGCAGGTCCACGGCGGGGAAGCCCTTCAGGGTGCACTCCGCGCCCTGGTTGGTCAGCGTGACGGTGACGGTGCCGGTGTCCCCGGCGGCCGGGGCGGCGCCGGCCCCGACCTCCACTCCCAGCTCGCCGAGCGCGCAGGCGGAGTCGATCGCGGGGTCCGCGTTCTTCGCGTCGTCGTCGCCGGTGTCGCCGCTGCCGCAGCCGGTCAGCAGCAGCGTCGCGGCGAGGGCGGCGGTCAGGGTCGTGGGCAAGGTGCGCATGAGGTCCTCTGGGCGTGATGAACAGGAGCGGCTTCGGGCCCCAGGATCATCACGCACCCGGCGACCCGACGGCCACGCACCCCCTGCGAATCCCCCGAACGCCGGACGGAGACCGCAGAACACCGCGCCCGGCGCTGAGGAGGACGGCGTACGACGGTCCGGGCAGCACACGCCCGGCCGACCTGGGGAGCACCCCGCCCGGCGGCCCGGGGGAGTGCTGTGCGCGGGCAGTCGCCGGTGGGATCGTGCGCGGTCGTTCCGCAAGCCCTGCGCCCGGCGGTCCCGGGAGTGTGTGCCCGGCGGCCCGGGAAGTGCGGTGCCGCGGCAGTCGCCGGTGGCTTCGTGCGCGGTCGTTCGGGGAGCCCTGCGCCCGGCGGTCCCGGGAGTGTGTGCCCGGCGGCCCGGGAAGTGCCGTGCCCCGGCAGTCGCCGGTGGCTTCGTGCGCGTCGTTACGGGAGCACTGTGCGCAGTCGTTCCGGAAGCATTGTGTGCGGCGGTCCTGGGACTAGTGGTGCCCGGCGGCCCGGTGCGGTGCCGCGGCAGTCACCGATGGCTTCGTGCGCGATCGCTTCGGGAGCCCCGCGCCCGGCGGCCCCAGGAGCCCTGTGCCCGGCGGCCCCAGGAGCCCTGTGCCCGGCGGCCCCAGAAGCCCTGCGCCCGGCGGCCCCAGGAGCATTGCCCCCGGCGGTCCCGGGAGCACTGCGCGCGGCGGGCCGCCGAGTACCGTGCCCCGGCAGTCCCAGGGGTACCGCCGGGCGTCCCGTGAACACCGCCCCCGGCCGCCGGGTGCGGAGTCCCCGGAGGCGCCGGCCGCAACCGCCTGGGCGGAGTCCTCGGGGGCGGCAGCCGCAACCGCCGGGGGCTTCCCGGGAGGACCGGGGGCTGTGTTCCCGGAGGGCCGGGCGGTACCCCTGGGGCGTGCGGCCCCGGATTCCGCCGCCACCCGCCCCTACTGCGTGCCGAGGCTCGCCGTCGGCAGGCCCGTCGGCAGCTTGCCGCCCTCCGCCTTCGTGTACGTCTCCTCGCCGAGGCCGCCCTCCCAGGTGACCTTCATGCTGGAGCCGGTCACGGAGCCGACCGTGCCGGTGGCCCGGTTCTTGCTGCCGTCCGTGCACTTCAGGCGGATCGTCCGCGTCCCGGACTCCTCCTGCGCGGTACCGCTGCAGATGCTGCCGCCGGTCGCGAACAGCGCGGCCTGCTTTCCGGTGATCACCAGGGCCACGGCCTTGCCGTCGGTCGTCGCGAGCCAGCTGCCCGCCAGCTCACCGGAGCCCGCACCGCCGGCATCCGGCTCGGCCCCGGGGCCGCCGGTCTCGGTGGAGGCCGTGGCCGAGGGGGCCGGGCCCGACGCCGGGTCGTCCCCGGAGTCGCCGTCGCCGCTGCACCCGGTCAGCACGAGCGCGCCCGCCAGTCCCGCGGCGGCCGCCGCGACGCGCACCGCGCCGCAGCGGCGCCAGAAGGTCACCGAAGTCACTGCAAGCCCCCAAGCTGTAGCCGGCCGGCCGGCCCGGAACAGCACCGGTCGGCCTCGTTGGCCGCAACGATCGCAGCAAGCCACCCGGGCCCGTCAAGGGGCTTCGGGACGGTGTCCCGGGCCCTCCTACCAGGACGATTTCCGCACACCGGGCAGATACCCCGCGTGTGCCTGCTCCCGCAGGCTCACCCGCGACAGCCCGAACGCCCGGAAGTAGCCGCGCGGCCGCCCGTCCACCTGGTCGCGGTTGCGCACCCGCGTGGCGCTCGCGTCCCGGGGCTGGCGGCGCAGTTCCGCCTGCGCCGCCAGGCGTTCGGCGTCGCTCGAGGAGGGCCGCCGGACGATCTCCTTCAGCTCGGCCCGCCGGGCGGCGTACCGCGCGACGATCTCCTGCCGCTTCTCGTTCTTCGCGATCTTGCTCTTCTTCGCCATCAGACCTTCCCTCCCCGCGCGCGGATCCGGGCCACGGCCGCCTCGATCCCGATGGTGTCGACGGTCTTGATGCCCCGGGCGCTCAGCCGGAGCCGGACGTGCCGCCCCTCGCTCGGCAGCCAGTAGCGCTTGGACTGGATGTTGGGGTCGAACCGGCGGGACGTGCGCCGGTGGGAGTGCGAGATGCGGTTGCCGAAGCCCGGTTGTGCGCCGGTGAGCATGCAGTGCGCGGACATGGGTGGTGACGTACCTCTCTGTCTCCGTTGATGCAAATGGAATTCGTTTTCAGTATCATAGCGGCATGGCACGCAACGAACTCCGTCCGGTCATCAAGCTCCGGTCCACCGCCGGGACCGGCTTCACCTACGTCACCCGCAAGAACCGCCGCAACGACCCGGACCGGCTGACCCTGCGCAAGTTCGATCCGGTCGCCGGCCGCCACGTCGACTTCCGAGAGGAGCGCTGACCATGCGTCAGGGAATCCACCCGGAGTACGGGCCCGTCGTCTTCCGTGACCGTGCCGCGGACTACGCCTTCCTCACCCGCTCGACCATGACGAGCCAGAAGACGATCGAGTGGGAGGACGGCAACACCTACCCCGTGGTCGACGTCGAGATCTCCGACGTCAGCCACCCCTTCTACACCGGCACCGCGCGCGTCCTGGACACCGCCGGCCGCGTCGAGCGCTTCGAGCGCCGGTACGGAAAGAAGGGCTGACCCCGTGGCCGTCCCTTCCGGGCTCCCCGTCGTCATCGTCGGCGGGCTGCACGCCGACGCCCGCAGGGCGGCCGTGGCCCGGCTGCTCGCCGACGTGCCGGGCAGCGTCGTCCTCCACCACGACCTGGCGACGGCGGCCGCCGGCACGGTCGTACGAACCGTCCGGGACGCCGGCGGCATCCTCGACGCGGGGGAGGCGCCGCTGGTCAACGACTGCGCGTGCTGCGCCCTGCGCGAGGACCTGGTCCCGGAGCTGGAGCGGCTCCGGGACGCCGGTGCCACCCGGCTCGCCGTCGTCGAGCTGTGGGACTCCGTCGAGCCCAAGGCCATGGCCGAGGTCGTCGCCGCCGGCGGGCTCACCGTCACGGGTGTGATCACCGCCGTCGATCCCGCCCTGGTCCTGCCCTACCTGGCCAACGGCGACGACCTGGCCGACGGCGGTCTCGCCGCCGCGGCCACGGACCAGCGCACCGTCGCCGACACCTTCGCGCGCCAGCTGGAGTACGCCCCCGTCCTCGCGGTCGCCGACTCCCCGGAGGCCGACGACGAGGACCGGGAACTGCTCGCGCAGCTGCACCCGACGGCCCGGCAGGTGCCCATCGGGCAGCAGGGCCCGGCGGCCGCCCCGGGCGGCGACGGACCGACGCCGCCCGCACCGCGCCTGTCCCCGCCCTCCCCGCTTCCTCCGCTCGTCCCGCTCTCCCCGCTGGCCCGGGCGGCCTTCGCGGGCTTCGACGTCGAGGCGGCCGCCGCCGCCCAGCACCCCGCCTGCGCCCTGCTGCCCGCCGAGGCCGACGCGCACGGCGTCTCCACCCTGGTCTGGAGCAGCCACCGCCCCTTCCACCCGGAGCGTCTCTACGCCGCCCTGGAGGACCTGACCTGCGCGGCGGCCCGCAGCCGGGGCCGGTTCTGGCTCGCCGACAAGCCCGACACGCTCTTCCACTGGGACGCCGCGGGCGGCGCCCTGTGCGTGGAGAGCGCGGGTCCGTGGCTGGCCTCCCTGCCGGACGCGGCCTGGGAGATGGTCCCGCCGGTGCGCCGCGCCGCCGCCGCGCTCGACTGGCACCCCGAGCACGGCGACCGCTGCCAGCACCTGGTCTTCACCTCGCCCGGCCTGGACCGGGACGGTCTGGCGCGGCTGCTGGAGTCCTGCCTGCTGACCGACGCCGAGTACGCCGCCGGGCGCGACGCCTGGCAGCGGCTGCCGCACGCCTTCGACACCCTCCTGGAGGTCTGACCCGAGATGCCCCGCAAGACCGACCGCAAGCCGGTCAGGAACCGCCCCAACCCGCTGGACCAGGCCGGGATCGAGTACATCGACTACAAGGACACCGACCTGCTGCGGAAGTTCGTCTCGGACCGCGGCAAGATCCGCAGCCGCCGGGTCACCCGGGTGTCGGCCCAGCAGCAGCGGCAACTGGCCCGGGCGATCAAGAACGCGCGCGAGATGGCGCTGCTGCCGTACTCCGACCGCTGAGCGCGCGGCCGGATCAGGGTGAGGTTCCCCACGCTTGACGCGAGGGGGACCTCCTTCCCGTGAACGGGCCGGTCCGCGCACCCCCTGCCGGAACCTCCCCGGACCGGCTGCGTGCCCGGTCGGCCGCCACGGGCCGTCCGCCCGGGGGACCGCCGGCGGGACACCTCCTCCGGGGCGCCGGGTACCGCGCGCCGCGCGGGGATCGGGCGATCGTCCGAGCGCGGCATCGGCCCGCCGGAGGACCGCCCCCTCCTGCGAACGGCCCCTTTCCGCCTGCTCCCCACCGGGGCCCGCCGCTTCCGCATGGCGTCCGTCCGGCCCCTGAGGGGCCGCACAGCCGCCCGCCCGCGGGCCGAGCGGATGCTCCGCCTCCACGGGACCTCCGCCGAACCCGCCGACTTCCCCGCCGTCCACGGGGAACGCGCGACGGGGCGGGGGCGTCCAACCAGGCAAGTGCTTCGGCCGAGCGGCCGCCAGAGCTGTAACCGGAGGACCACCCGCCGTGCACGTGCATCTGCCCATGCAACTGCACTTGAACAGAGTTATGATCCGGGTCAGTTGACCGATGCATCAATGGCCACACCAGCCAGTGCACCACCGGGGAGCGACCTGTGGACCACGACGTGTACAACGGTATGGCGGCCGCCGGGCTGCACGGTGTGGCCTGGCAGAAGAGCCGGCACAGCAACTCGCAGGGCTCGTGCGTGGAGTTCGCCCGGCTGCCGGGCGGGGACGTGGCCGTGCGCAACTCCCGCTTCCCCGACGGTCCGGCGCTGGTCTACACCCGTGCGGAGATCGAGGCGATGCTGCTGGGTGTGAAGGACGGCGAGTTCGATCACCTGGTCGGCTGACGGGGGACCAGTGACGGCGACCCCGTACGGCCACCGAGGGTGACGGGTGACGGACGCGCCGTGACGCGCGTAGAACCGCGGCGCGAGGATGCGCCGCGGTTTCTCATTCCGCGTGCGGCCGGGACCCGGCCCGGGGCAGCCGGAACAGCGCCCAGACCACCTTGCCGCTGAGCGAGCCGGCCATCGGGTGCCAGCCCCAGCTGTCGCTGAAGGAGTCGACGAGGAACAGCCCGCGGCCCGACTCGGCCGAGAAGTCGTCGGTCTCCCGGGTGACGGGGCTCTCGTGACTGGGATCGCGCACCGCGCACACCAGCCGCTCGGTCCACCGCATCAGGTGCAGCCGCACGGGCGGCTCGTGGGGGCCGGCGCAGGGGGTGTCCGCCGTCAGGCCGTGCCGCAGGGCGTTGGTGACGAGTTCCGAGACGACGAGACAGACGTCGTCGAAGCGCTCGCCCGTGTCCCACTGGTCGAGGGTTCTGCGGGTGAACCTCCGTGCCTCGCGCACCGCTTCGAAGCGGGCGGGAAGGGCACAGGAGGCGGCGTCGGACACGGCCGCGGGGTCGAGCGGCGGAAGGCCCTGCCGTAACGGCTCGAGCATGGTCGATCCATTCGTCCCCATGCGAGGCACTCCCGGGAATTCGCGGTCGGTGCGATGCGGCGGTGGTGCGGGACCATGGTTTCGGATGCGTACAGCAGATGCAAGGGCAGATGCACGTGCAGGTGACCGGAATGAGCCGTCCCGTACCGCTTCTTGGTCAATTTTTCCGTCATCTTGACGTCCCCTTCTGGCCGTTCACTTGCCGTCCTCTTGAACACCTGCGCGTGCGCCGACTGTCTCGATTCCGTTTCCGTAACCGGACGAGTACTGCTCGGAGTGTTTTAGTGGCAGACTTCGGCCCCTGAAGACGTTGGGGAGGCTGGCGAACGTGAGCGCGGGAGAGCCGGGATCGGTGGTGCGGCGCATGCTGCTCGGATCACAACTCAGGCGACTGCGTGAGGCGCGGGGCATCACGCGCGAGGCGGCGGGCTACTCGATCCGCGCCTCCGAGTCGAAGATCAGCCGCATGGAGCTGGGCCGGGTGAGCTTCAAGACCAGAGACGTCGAGGACCTGCTGACGCTGTACGGCATCACGGACGAGCAGGAGCGCGCCTCCCTGCTCGGCCTCGCCAAGGAGGCCAACGTCGCGGGCTGGTGGCACAGTTACTCGGACGTGCTGCCCAGCTGGTTCCCGACCTACGTCGGCCTGGAGGGCGCCGCCTCCCTGATCCGGGCCTACGAGGTGCAGTTCGTGCACGGCCTGCTGCAGACCGAGGCGTACGCGCACGCGGTGGTGCGGCGGGGCATGCAGGGGGCCAGCGAGGCCGACGTCGAGCGGCGGGTGGCGCTGCGCCTGGAGCGGCAGAAGTACCTGGTCGACGAGCGGGCGCCCGACTTCCACATCATCCTGGACGAGGCCGCCCTGCGCCGCCCGTACGGCGACCGCGAGGTCATGCGCGGCCAGCTCCAGCACCTGATCGAGATCTCCGAGCGGCCCAATGTGCGCCTGCAGGTGGTGCCGTTCAGCCTCGGCGGCCACTCCGGCGAAAGTGGCGCGTTCACGATCCTCAGCTTCCCGGAGTCCGACCTCTCGGACGTCGTCTACCTGGAGCAGCTCACCAGCGCCCTGTACCTGGACAAGGCCGAGGACGTCGCCCAGTACGAGAAGGCGCTCAAGGAGCTGCAGAGCGAGAGCCCGGGCCCCTCCGAGAGCCGGGATCTTCTCCGGGGTCTCCTCCAACTCTCCTGATACACCAGTACGATGACGTGTGATCAGATCGTGAAGGCGCGATCGAGGGTCTGCCAGGGATCGAGGGATCACACATGTCGTCGTCCTGCTTCACCGACCTTGCACAGCAGTACATCGACGGTGAGTGGCGCCCGGGTACCGGCTCCTGGGACATCATCGACTTCAACCCGTACGACGACGAGAAGCTGGCGTCGATCACCATAGCCACGGTCGACGAGGTCGATCAGGCGTACCGGGCGGCCGCCCGGGCCCAGAAGCAGTGGGCCGCGACCAACCCCTACGCCCGCCGTGCCGTCTTCGAGAAGGCCCTGAGCCTGGTCGAGGAGCGCGAGGCGGAGATCTCCGAGGCCATCATCGCCGAGCTCGGCGGCACGCGCCTGAAGGCCGCCTTCGAGCTGCACCTCGCCAAGGAGTTCCTGCGCGAGGCGGTCCATCTGGCGCTGGCCCCCGAGGGCCGGATCATCCCCTCCCCGGTGGACGGCAAGGAGAACCGCGTCTACCGCGTGCCGGTCGGGGTCGTGGGCGTGATCAGCCCGTTCAACTTCCCCTTCCTGCTGTCGATCAAGTCGGTCGCCCCGGCGCTCGCCCTCGGCAACGCCGTGGTGCTCAAGCCGCACCAGAACACCCCGATCGTCGGCGGTGCCCTGGTGGCGAAGATCTTCGAGGACGCGGGGCTGCCCGGCGGTCTGCTCAACGTCGTCATCACGGACATCGCCGAGATCGGCGACGCCTTCATCGAGCACCCGGTGCCCAAGGTCATCTCCTTCACCGGCTCCGACCAGGTCGGCCGGCACGTGGCGACGGTCTGCGCCCGGCAGTTCAAGCGCGCGGTGCTCGAACTGGGCGGCAACAGCGCGCTGGTGGTCCTCGACGACGCCGACGTCGACTACGCGGTCGACGCGGCCGTCTTCAGCCGGTACGTCCACCAGGGCCAGGTCTGCATGGCCGCCAACCGCGTCCTGGTCGACCGGTCGGTGGCCGACGAGTTCACCGGGAAGTTCGTCGCCAAGGTGAAGTCCCTCAAGACGGGCGACCCGCGCGACCCGGAGACCGTCATCGGCCCGGTGATCAACTCCCAGCAGGCCGACGCGGTCTCGGGCGTGGTCGAACAGGCCCTGACCGAGGGCGCCACGGCCCTGGTGCGCGGCGGCCGCACGGACAACCTCGTCGAGCCGTCCGTGCTGACCGGTGTCCCCGCCGACTCGGCGCTGCTGCGCCAGGAGGTCTTCGGGCCGGTCGCCTTCCTGGTGCCGTTCGACGGCGAGGAGGAGGCCGTCCGCCTCGTCAACGACACCCCGTACGGGCTGAGCGGCGCCGTGCACACCCGGAACATCGAGCGCGGCGTGAACTTCGCCAAGCAGATCGACACGGGCATGTTCCACGTGAACGACGGCACGGTCCACGACGAGCCCATCGTCCCCTTCGGCGGCGAGAAGCACTCGGGGCTCGGCCGGCTCAACGGCGAGACGATGCTGGACGCCTTCACGACGACCAAGTGGATCTCGGTGCAGCACGGCCGGAGCCGCTTCCCGTTCTGATCCCGGGCGGCCCGGCGGGTCCTTGCGGACAGAAGCTGACCGCAAGGGCCCGTAGTTTCGTCGTTGTCAGACAGCAGGGACGCAGACGAAAGGCGGCCGTTCATGGTGACGCACGTGGGACCCGAGGCACCCGGTGACGAGCGCGGAGCGCTCCTGTCCTTCATCGCCGAGCAGCGCGGCGGCATCCGCAGGGCGCTGCTGGGCCTGACGGCGGAGCAGGCGTCGTCCACGCCGAGTGCCAGCGAGCTGTCCCTGGCCGGGCTGCTGAAGCACGTCGCGGAGGTGGAGCAGGGCTGGATCGCCCGGGCCAAGGGCGAGCCGCCGGCCGTCCAGCGGGACGAGTCGAACTGGCACGAGTGCTTCGTGCTGGCGGGGGACGAGACCGTGGAGTCACAGCTCGCGTACTACGAGAAGGTGGCCGCCGAGACGGAGGCGTTCATCCGCGCGGTGCCCAGTCTCGACGACACCTTCGAGCTGCCCGCGACGTCCTGGAACCCGAAGGACGAGCAGCTGTCGATGCGCTGGCTCTGCCTGCACCTGATCCGCGAGACGGCCCGGCACGCGGGGCACGCCGACATCATCCGCGAGTCGCTGGACGGCCGGACGGCCTTCGAGCTGGTGGCCGCGGAACAGCAGGTGGCAGCCGGGTCCTAACCTGGACCGCATGTCAGCGATCCGTCTCCTCGTGCTCGGCGCGGTCCGCATGCACGGCCGCGCCCACGGCTACCAGGTGCGCAACGACCTGGAGTACTGGGGGGCGCACGAATGGTCGAACGCCAAGCCCGGTTCGATCTACCACGCCCTGAAGCAGATGGCGAAGCAGGGGCTGTTGCACGCGCACGAGATCGCCCCGTCCACGGCCGGCGGCCCGCCGCGCACGGAGTACGAGATCACCGGGCCGGGCACCGAGGAGTACTTCCGGCTGCTGCGGGAGGCGCTGGTCACCTATGACCAGCGCGGGGACGTGAAGACGGCCGCGGTCGGGTTCGTCGTCGACCTGCCGCGGGCGGAGGCGGTCGCACTGCTCAAGGAGCGCACCCTGCGGATCGAGCAGTGGCGGGCCTCCGTCCTGGAGCACTACGTGCCGGAGGAGGGGCCCGAGCAGCTCGGCCACATCGGGGAGATCATGAACATGTGGGTCCACACGGCCGACTCCGAGGCCGAGTGGACCCGCGGCCTGATCGAGCGCATCGAGGGCGGCGCCTACACCTTCGCCGACGAGGGCGACCCGTTCGTGGGGATCCTGGCCGAGGGCGAGGAGAACCCGTACGCGACGGGGGAGCGGCATCCCGGGGATGTCCTCTAATCAAATTTGACGACTGGCGTCGGCCGCGTTACTTTCTCCATGTAGTCAAGTTTGACTAGCGAGGGAGGCTCAGTGGCCGACGCGGCGATCACCGTCGAAGGCGCGGAGAAGAGGTACGGCGCGAAGAAGGCGCTGGACGGGCTCGACCTCACGGTCGCGCGCGGCACGGTGCACGGGGTGCTCGGCCCGAACGGCGCGGGCAAGACCACCTTGGTCAGGGTCCTGTCCACGCTGCTGCGGCCCGACGCGGGCCGGATCGAGGTCGCAGGCCACGACGTGGTGCGCGAGGCCTACGCCGTCCGGCTGCGCATCGGCCTGCTCGGCCAGCACGCCGCGCTCGACGAGGAGCTCGGCGGCATGCAGAACCTGGAGCTCTTCGGCCGGCTGCACCACCTGGGCGCGCGGCGGGCACGCGCGCGTGCGGGGGAGCTCCTGGAGCGCTTCGGCCTGGCCGGCACCGGCCGCAAGGCGGTCCGGCAGTACAGCGGCGGCATGCGGCGCCGCCTGGACCTCGCGGCATCCCTGATCACCGAGCCGGAGGTGCTCTTCCTGGACGAGCCGACCACCGGTCTCGACCCGCGCGGCCGCGCCGAGGTGTGGAACTCCGTCCGCTCCCTGGTCGGCGGCGGCACCACGGTGCTGCTCACCACCCAGTACCTGGAGGAGGCCGACCAGCTCGCCGACCGCGTCTCGGTCGTCGACGCGGGCCGGGTGATCGCCGACGGAACGCCGGACGAGCTGAAGGCCGCGACCGGCGGCGACCGCATCGACGTGGTCCTGCGCGACGCGGGCCGTCTGGGCGAGGCCGCCGCCCTGCTGCCGCTCGCCGGGGTCACCGTGGACCCGGACCGCCGGCTGCTGAGCGCCCCGGTGACCGACCGCATGGCGGCGCTGTCCGGGGTGGTACGGGCCCTGGAGGGGGCCGGGATCGAGGCGGAGGACGTGGCCCTGCGCCGCCCGACGCTGGACGAGGTGTTCCTGCACCTCACCGGGGACGAGCGGGACGACCGCCGAGTGAAGGAGGCCGCGTGACCGCCCACGCACTGACCGACTCCTGGACCATGACCCGCCGGGAGCTCGCCCGCTGGCAGCGGCAGCCGGTCCAGCTGGCCGTCGGCCTGGTCTTCCCCGTGATGCTGCTGCTGATGTTCGGCTACCTGGTCGGCGGTGGCCGCGGCGTGGCCGGGGACTACCGCGACTACCTCATCCCGGGCATGCTCGCGCTCACCATGGCCTTCGGCCTGGAGGGCACGATGATCGCCGTCACCCAGGACCTCGACAAGGGCGTCATCGACCGCTTCCGCTCGATGCCCATGGCCGACGGGGCGGTACTGGTGGGCCGTTCCGCCGCCGACATGCTCCAGTCGGCGCTGACCCTGCTGGTGCTCGTCGGGGTGGGCGCCGCCCTCGGCTGGCGCCCCGGCGGCGGCCCGGCCGCCCTCCTGGGCGCCCTGGGCCTGCTGCTCCTGTTCCGCTTCGCGATGCTGTGGATCGGCATCCACCTGGCACTCGTGGCGGGCAGGCCCGAGCTGGTCCAGGCGGTGCAGATCCTGGTCTGGCCGGTCGGCTTCCTGTCCAACGCCTTCGCGACCCCCGACTCGATGCCCGGCTGGCTCGGCACGGCCGTGGAGTGGAACCCCATGTCCCACACCGCCACGGCCGTACGGGACCTGTTCGGCGTGCCCGGCACGGAGTCCGGGCACGTGTGGTGGGCGGTCGTCTGGCCCCTGGCCCTGCTCGCGGTGTTCTTCCCGCTGGCGGTCAGGAGGTTCGCGCGGCTGAGCCGCTAGAGGCCGGCCTAGTGGTGGAAGCCGGTCGCCGCGGCCTTGTCCCGGGTGAGCGGGCCCGGCTGCCGGCGCAGCTCCGGCAGCAGCCGTTCCAGGTCCTGCGCGAGCAGGTCGGCGAGGTCGGCGGAGAAGCCGTTGCGGCACACCACCCGCAGCACGGACAGGTCCTCGCGGTGCGCCGGGAACGTGTAGGCCGGCACCAGCCAGCCGTGCTCCCGCAGCCGCCTGGAGACGTCGAAGACGTCGTACGCCGTCACCTCGGGCGCGGTCGTGAAGGCGAACACCGGCAGCTGGTCGCCCCGGGTCAGCAGCCGGAAGTCGCCGAGCGCCCCGATCCGCGCGGCCAGACCCGTGGCCACGTCCCGCGCGGCCTGCTGCACGGCCCGGTAGCCGTCCCGGCCCAGCCTGAGGAACGTGTAGTACTGCGCCACCACCTGGGCGCCCGGCCGCGAGAAGTTCAGCGCGAACGTCGGCATGTCGCCGCCCAGGTAGTTCACCCGGAACACCAGCTCCTCGGGCAGCGCGTCCGCGTCCCGCCACAGCGCCCAGCCGACGCCCGGGTAGACCAGCCCGTACTTGTGGCCCGAGGTGTTGATGGACGCCACCCTCGGCAGCCGGAAGTCCCACACCAGGTCCTCGTCGAGGAACGGCGCGACCATCGCGCCGGACGCCCCGTCGACGTGCACGGGGATGTCGAGCCCGGTGCGCTCCCGCAGCGCGTCCAGCTCGGCGCACAGCTCGGCGATCGGCTCGTAGGAGCCGTCGAACGTGGAGCCCAGGATCCCGACGACCCCGATGGTGTTCTCGTCGCACAGCTCGGCCGCGGCCCGCGGGTCGAGGTGGTAGCGCTCGCCCTCCATGGGGACCAGCCGTGCCTCCACCTCCCAGAAGGTGCAGAACTTCTCCCAGCAGACCTGCACGTTGACGCCCATCACCAGGTTGGGCCGGGCGCCCGGGTAGCGGTCGGCGTTGCGTTTGGCCCAGCGCCGCTTCAGGGCCATCCCGGCGAGCATGCACGCCTCGCTCGACCCGGTCGTCGAACACCCCACGGCGGCGGCCGGGTCGGGCGCGTGCCACAGGTCGGCGAGCATCGCCACGCAGCGCCGCTCCAGTTCGGCCGTGCGCGGGTACTCGTCCTTGTCGATCATGTTCTTGTCCCGGCACTCCGCCATCAGCACCCCGGCCTCCGGCTCCATCCAGGTGGTGACGAAGGTGGCGAGGTTCAGCCGGGCGTTGCCGTCGAGCATCAGCTCGTCGCGGACCAGCTGGTGGGCGGTCGCCGGGGCCATGGGCTGGTCCGGGAGCCGGTGCGTGGGCGGCGCCTCGGCCATGTCGCCGACCGGATTGGCGGGGCCGTAGAAGGGGTTGACGGACAGTCGGCGGTCGCCGGAGCGGTGGGTGCCGTCGTCGAGCGGCATGGGTGCCTCCAGGGGGATCGGCGGAAGGGGGGGGTCAGCGGACCGGGGTGCCGTCCTCGTGCAGCTGCATCTGGGGGCGGCCCGTCACCAGCAGCCAGGCGGGCAGCGAGGCGACGCAGAGCAGGGCGATGATCTCCGGCGAGGCGACCAGCACCGCGGCGACGAAGAGGCTGACCCAGCCCTGCCGGGTGATCGCCAGCAGGATCCCGAGCACGCCCGCCGACACCCCGACCGCCGGATGCACCCCGGACACCAGGGCGTGGGCGCACAGCCCGAGGGCGGTGCCGACGAACACGGCCGGGAAGATGCGCCCGCCGCGGAAGCCGCAGGACGCGGCGACGAGCAGCGCGGCCAGCTTCACCACCGTCAGCAGGGCGTACTCCCCGGCCGGTCTGCCGTCCGGGTCGCGGGCCAGCTCGGCGATCTCGTCCAGCCCCTTGAAGAGCGTCAGATGGCCGCCCAGGGCCGCGAGGCCGCCCAGCACCAGCCCGCCCGCCGGGAGCATCAGCATCGGGTGCCGCAGCCGGCGGAAGGCCCGGTGGACGTACGGGAAGGCCCGTACGGCGGCCATGCCGAGCAGCGCGCCCGCCGAGGCGACCACGAGCGCCGCCAGCAGGTCGCTCCAGCCCGGCCGGCCGAAGGACGGCAGGTCCAGGTCGAAGCTCGGATGGTCGATCAGGGTGGCGGTCAGGGCACCGGCCGTGCCCGCGGTCAGCGGTGCGAAGACGTTGTCCCACAGCAGTCCCCTGGTCTCCTGGCGGGCCAGCGCCTCGGAGATCACCAGGGCCGCCGCCACCGGCGTGCCGAACAGGGCGCCGATGGTCGCCGCCTCCGCCAGCGCCGGCCAGATCCGGCCCGGCACCCGGGGCAGGGCCCGGGCGCCCAGCCAGGCGGCCAGGGCGACGTTCACCATGATGATCGGGTTCTCCGGGCCGAGACTGGGCCCGCCGGCCAGCATCAGCGCGGTCGCCAGCAGCAGCCCCGGCAGCACGACGGGCGGCAGGACGGGGGCGTCCAGGCCGACGGTGGCCGGATCGGGTCCCGCGTGTCCCGGCATCCGCCACACCACGAGACCGACCGCCACCCCCGTCCCGACGAGCATCACAACCATCCACAGCACGGAGTACCGGCCGACGCCCAGCGCGTCCGGCAGCGGACCCCACAGCACCTTCTGCAGCTCCTCGGCGGCGGCGCTCACGCCCACCAGGACCAGGCTGCAGAGCACGCCCACGGCCGCCGCGGGCACGATCGAGGGCAGCAGCACGCGCGCCGGGGTCGCGGGGGTGACGGAGGGCGCTCGCCGCTCGGTGTCCTGGACCACGGGCACACGATAAGCGGATCAACCGGAGCAAAACGGAAACACGCTTGCACCTCACGCGGCGTGAGGACCGACCGTGGAGCACGGAAGAAGAAGGGAGCGGAAGTGAGCTATTCCGTGGGACAGGTCGCGGGCTTCGCCGGCGTCACGGTGCGCACGCTGCACCACTACGACGAGATCGGTCTGCTCGTGCCCGGCGAGCGCAGCCGCGCGGGCCACCGGCGCTACACCGACGCCGACCTCGACCGGCTGCAGCAGATCCTGTTCTACCGGGAGCTCGGCTTCCCGCTCGACGAGGTCGCCGTCCTGCTCGACGACCCGGCGGCGGACCCGCGCGCGCACCTGCGCCGCCAGCACGAGCTGCTGACCGCCCGGATCGAGAAGCTGCGGAAGATGGCGGCGGCCGTGGAGCACGCCATGGAGGCACGCACGATGGGCATCAACCTCACGCCCGAGGAGAAGTTCGAGGTCTTCGGGGACAAGGACCCGGAGCAGTACGCCGACGAGGCGGAGGCCCGCTGGGGCGGCACCGCGCAGTACGCCGAGTCGCAGCGCCGGGTCGCCCGGTACACCAAGGAGGACTGGCAGCGGATCCAGGACGAGACCGCCGACTGGGGGCGCCGCTACGACGCCCTGATGAACGCCGGCGAACCGCCCACCGGCGAGGCGGCCATGGCCCTGGCGGAGGAGCACCGGCAGCACATCTGCACCTGGTACTACGAGTGCCCGTACGAACTCCACCGCGGCCTCGGCGAGATGTACGTCGCCGACGAGCGGTTCAGGTCGTTCTACGACTCGATGCGCCCGGGCCTCGCCGAGCACCTCAAAGAGGCGATCGGCGCGAACGCCGACCGCCACACCTCGTGATCCCCGGCCCGGGGGGCTACTCCCGGGCCAGCACCACCGCCGTGCCGTACGCGCACACCTCGGTGCCCACGTCCGCCGCCTCCGTCACGTCGAAGCGGAACGCGAGCACACCGTTGGCTCCCCGCGCGCGTGCCTGCTCGACGAGCCGTTCCATGGCCTGGTTGCGGGTCTGCACGAGCGTCTTGGTCAGACCGCGCAGCTCGCCGCCGACCATCGACTTCAGCCCGGCGCCGATCTGGCTCCCCAGGTGCCGGGAGCGCACGGTCAGGCCGAAGACCTCGCCGAGCACCTCCTGCACGCGGTAGCCGGGTACGTCGTTCGTGGTGACGACGAGGACGTCGGGCTCAGGGCCCTGTCCGCCGCCGTATTCGTCGATGCCCATGTCCACAGCTTTGCCCGGGACGGGCCACAGTGCATCCTGATACCCCCCATGGAACCTGGGTCGCGACGGCTGCGTTGATACTTTGAGGCAGCCAGCCCCCAGCCCGTACCCCACAGCAGCAGGAGCCACATCCCCGTGACCACGCTTGCGCTCGGCCCCGAGTGGCTCAGCCCGGACTACCTGATCTCGACGTTCAGCCTGCCCGGCATCCTGCTCATCGTCTTCGCCGAGTCCGGACTCTTCGCGTTCCTGCCCGGCGACTCCCTGCTGTTCACGGCGGGCCTGTTCGTCGCCGAGGGCACGTACATCACCCAGCCGCTGTGGCTGGTCTGCACGCTGATCGTGCTCGCCGCCGTCATCGGCGACCAAGTGGGCTACATGATCGGCAAGTTCCTGGGCCCGAAGCTCTTCAACCGTCCCAACTCCAAGCTGTTCAAGCAGGAGAACCTGGACAAGGCCCACGAGTTCATGGAGAAGTACGGCCCCAAGGCGATCGTCCTGGCCCGCTTCGTCCCGATCGTGCGCACCTTCGCCCCCATCGTCGCCGGCGCCGGCCGCATGAAGTACCGCACGTTCCTCACGTACAACGTCATCGGCGGCATCGCCTGGGGCACCGGCGTCACCCTCGCCGGCTACTGGCTGGGCCAGATCGACTTCATCAAGAAGAACGTCGAGTCGATCCTCATCCTCATCGTGCTGCTCTCGGTCGTCCCGATCATCATCGAGTACCTGCGGGACCGCTCGAAGAAGAAGCGCGAGGCGGCGCAGGCCCCCGCGGCCGGGCAGTCCCCGGCCCCGGTCATGGACGACGCGACGACCCAGCTCCGCCGCATCACCCCCGACGGCCGCCCCCCGCACCAGCAGCCGCACGGCGACCGCAACGGCCACGGCGACCAGCAGCACAGGGACCAGCAGTACAGCGACCAGGGGTACGGCGGTCAGCAGTACGGCGACCAGCAGTACAGCGACCAGCAGTACTACGGCCAGTACCCCCAGGCGCCCGGCTACGGCCAGCGGCAGCAGCCGTACGGCACGCAGCAGCAGGGCCCGTACAACAACGGGTACTGACCGGATACCGATCCGGCTTCTCCCGGGCCGCGAAGACCGCGCTAGAACCCGCGCGTGCGCTTCGCGGCCCGCCGCTTCTCCGCGGACCCGATCCGCAGGAACATCCGCGAGATCTCGGAGCCCAGGTTCACCCCGATGGCGATGGCCATGGCGAGCGCCACCGCCTTGGACAGCGACACCAGCCCCTCGTCGATCTCGTTCTGCGCGATGGCCAGCAGCCCGAAGTACGTCGCGGAACCCGGCAGCAGGGGCCCGATCGCCGCGGTCGTGTAGGGCAGCGCGGAAGCGAACTGGTAGCGGGACAGCAACTGCCCGAACAGCCCGACCAGTCCCGCGGCCGCCGCCGTGGACGCCACCGGCGAGATGCCGCCCGCGTAGTGCATGGCCCCGTACACGACCCAGGCGACACCGCCGTTCAGCGTCACCCACACCACAGTGGAACGTTCCTGCTGGAGCAGCACCGCGAACGCCAGCGACAGCAGCATCGACGCCCCGATCAGCGCCACCGGCTGGTCGGACACCCCGAGCGCCGCGTCCGGGTTCAGCCGCGCCCCCAGCTGCACGCCGAAGTACAGCACCGTCAGCACACCCGCGACGATGCCCACGAAGAAGTACAGGACCTCCAGCAGCCGCGCGGAGGCGGTGATGTAGAAGCCGGTCAGCCCGTCCTGCACGCCCGCCACCAGCGCCCGCCCGGGCAGCAGCGCGAAGAGCCCACCGGTGATGACCGCGGAGGCCTTCACCTCGACATGGCCCAGCGTCAGCGCGACCCCGATCGCGGCCGGCGGCATCGCGGCGACCGTGAACTGGTAGAACTCCGGCAGCCCGCGCCCCGCGCACAGCCACGCCAGCCGGTCACCGAGCATCGCGCCCAGCGCCGCCGCGACGAACACGATCAGGTCGCCGCCCACCAGCACCGAGGCGGCACCGGCCAGCAGCCCGCTCGCCCCGGTCAGCGCCCAGCCCGGATACGGGTGCCGGTTGCGGCGGATCTCCGCCAGCCGCCGGTAGGCCTCCTCCAGGGAGACGGCCGTCTCGTCGTCGCTGAGGTCGTCCACCAGCTGGTACACGGCCGCCAGCCGCGTGTAGTCGGTGCCCCGGCGCCGCACGGTCCGCGACGCGGTGACCGGGTCGTCGACGAGGGAGGGCTGGTAGGAGATCGCCAGCAGCGTGAAGGTGACGTTCGGCTCGCAGCGGTCGAGACCGTACGACCGGCAGACGGCGAACATCGCCGCCTCCACGTCCTCGGCGCCCTCGCCGCCCGCCAGCAGCAACTCGCCGATACGCAGCGTCAGGTCGAGCACGCGCGGCACCGCGGGACCGGCCTCGTCACCGCTGCGCTGCACGGGCTCGGGCGCCGGACGCTCGGCCACCGGCATGCGCAGCATCGTGCGCATCCGGTCCTGCCAGGGCACGTCCTTGGTCAGACTGACCTGCGGGATCCCGTTCGGCGGCGTGAAGGCCGTCGGGGCCTGCCGGGCGCTGTACGTGCTCGGCGGCGTGAACGCCGACCCCTCCGGCTCGGCCCCCGGCGCGTGCGGCACGTCCAGACCCCGTGGCAGGGCGAACTCGGACGTGGTCTCGGACTCCGCTCCGGTCGCGCGCGGGACGGCCAGTCCTTCGGGGATCGCGAACTCCGACGTCGTCGACATGTCCCCGTCGACGGCGGCCCCGGACGGGGGTGCGAAGGCACTCCTCGCCTCGTCCGACCTGGGCTTGCGGTCCTCCGCGTCCGTCACTGCCTGGCGCTCCCTGTACGACACGTCAGCCTCGTACCCCCCACAGGCTCAGTATGCGCACAGACGGACGAACGGGCCGCACGCGACGCAGGCGTGCGGCCCGGGGGCGTCGGGGCGAGGGGTCAGTGACCGCCCTGCTCCTTGAAGCGCTTGTAGGAGCGCTCGATCTCGGCCTCGGCGTCCGTGCGGCCCACCCAGTTGGCGCCCTCGACCGACTTGCCGGGCTCCAGGTCCTTGTAGACCTCGAAGAAGTGCTGGATCTCCAGGCGGTCGAACTCGGACACGTGGTGGATGTCGCGCAGGTGCTCCACGCGCGGGTCGTGCGCGGGGACGCACAGCAGCTTGTCGTCGCCGCCGGCCTCGTCCGTCATCCGGAACATGCCGATCGCCCGGCACTGGATGAGGCAGCCCGGGAAGGTCGGCTCGTCCAGGATGACCAGGGCGTCCAGCGGGTCACCGTCCTCGCCGAGGGTGTTCTCGACGAAGCCGTAGTCGGCCGGGTAGCTGGTCGAGGTGAAGAGGCGACGGTCCAGGCGGATCCGACCGGTCTCGTGGTCCACCTCGTACTTGTTGCGCGAACCCTTCGGAATCTCGATCGTGACGTCGAACTCCACCGGTGGCTCCTCCATGATCAACACACAGTTCTGGTGGTTAAGTGTCCCTCACGCAGGTGTGTGATCGCGAAAGGGGCTGGTGGTCGTGCCAGAGCTGAGGCCTTGGCGGGCCGCGAGACCGCACGTGGTGCGCGTCGCGGCTGCCGTACGACCGCGCCTGGCCCGGGCCGCAGCGGCTGCGAAACCGCGGGTCACGCGGCTCGTGAGGGCCGGGAAACCGCAGGTCGCGCGGCCGAAGGCCTGGCAGTACACGGCGGGTGCCGCCACCGCCGGTCTGGCGCTGGCCGCGGGCGTGGTGACCGCCGCCGGTCCCTGGGACTCCTCGGGTCAGCGTACGGCCGAGCGCGACCGGGCCGCGGCCTTGGGCCGCACGGGTGGCGCAGATCACGGCGGGGCCCCCGGCACGCCCGCCCGGCCCCGGCCCGCCCCGAGCGCCGGGCCCGTGCTGACCGGCCTCGGCGGCGTCAGCACCGTGAAGTCCGCCCCGGACGGCAAGGCCCTCGCGAAGACCCTCGCGCCCCTGCTGAAGGACCCCGCCCTCGGCTCCCGGCCCGCGGCGGCCGTCGTCGACGTCACCACCGGCCGGCGCCTGTACGGCGCCCACGCGGACGCCTCGCTCACGCCCGCCTCGACCACGAAGATCGCCACGGCCGTGGCCGCGCTGTCCGCGATGGGCCCCGACCACCGCCTGACCACCCGGGCCGCGCTGGAACCCGACACGAAGGAAGTAGTCCTCGTCGGCGGCGGCGACCCCACCCTCACGGCGCACGAGCAGAAGTCAGGCGACGCGGCGAGCCTGCGCACCCTCGCCGCCGAGACGGCCGCCGCCCTCGCCGAGCGGGGCGTGCGCGAGGTGACCCTGTCCTACGACACGACCCGGTACGCGGGCTCCCCGAAGCACCCGATCGGGAAGAACCCCAATCTGGCCCTGGTCAGCCCCCTGATGGCCGACGAGGGGCGCACGGACGACTCCACGAGCGGCCCCGTCGCCCGGGTGGAGGACCCGGCCGGGGACGCGGCGCGGCAGTTCCGGGACCTGCTCTCCTCCCACGGCATCAAGACCACGGCCCCCGGCCCGTCCAAGGCCACGACTCGCGCCGAGACCCTCGCGGCGGTCTCCTCGCCCCCGCTGTCGGCCCTCGTCGAGCGCATGCTGACCAACAGCGACAACGACATCGCCGAGGCGCTCGCCCGCCAGACCGCGATCGCCACCGGCGAACGGGCCGACTTCGCCGGCGCGGGCCGGGCCATCGGCGCCCGGCTGCGTGACCTCGGCCTGCCGCTCAAGGGCACCGCCTTCAAGGACGGCAGCGGCCTGGACCGCGCCGACCGCCTGACGCCCGGCCTCCTCACCGCCCTGGTGGCGAAGGCCGCCGACCCCTCCCACCCCGAACTGCGCCCGGCCCTCACCGGGCTGCCCGTCGCCGGCTTCACCGGCACCCTGACCAGCCGCTACACGGACGGAGCAGCCGGCGTGATCCGCGCCAAGACCGGCACCCTCACCGGTGTCCACACCCTCGCGGGCACCCTGGTCGACCGCGACGGCCGCCTGCTGGCCTTCGCGTTCATGACCGCCGGCACCGACCGCATCGCCCCGGCGTCGACGCAGAAGGCCCTGGACAGGGTGGCCACCACGCTCGCGGCGTGCGGCTGCCGGTAGGCGGGGGAGCAGGCGGCGGCGAGGCGGGCGTCCAGGGGCGCGGCACGCGATCCGCCGGCGCCCGGGCCCCGGACGGGGCCCCCGCGCGCACCCCGGCGCTCGCCGCCCTGCCCCAGCGGCGGGCCCTCACGTACGGTTGACGCATGACGAGCATCGGTGGTGCTTCAACCGGCATGGTCGACTGGAATCTCGCGGTGGCGACCGCGACCCGGCTCGTGCGCCCGGGCCCCGAGGTCAGCCGCGACGAGGCGAGGGCCGTCGTCGCGGAGCTGCGCCGGCACGCCAAGGCCTCGGAGGAACACGTCCGCGGCTTCACGGGGCTCGGCACCGAGGAGGGTCACGACACCCCCGTCCTCGTCGTCGACCGCCCGGGCTGGATCCGGGCGAACGTCGCCGGCTTCCGGGAGATCCTCAGGCCCCTGCTCGACAAGATGCAGGAGCGGCGCGGCAGCAGCCCGGGCGGCGCGATGATGAACGCCGTCGGCGGCAAGGTCACCGGCGTCGAACTCGGCATGCTGCTGTCCTTCCTGGCCTCCCGCGTCCTCGGCCAGTACGAGACCTTCGCCCCCGCCACCCGCGAACTGCCCGCCGGCGGGAACGGCGGCGGCCGGCTCCTGCTGGTCGCGCCCAACATCGTCCACGTCGAGCGCGAACTCGACGTCGACCCGCACGACTTCCGCCTCTGGGTGTGCCTGCACGAGGAGACGCACCGCACGCAGTTCACCGCCGTGCCCTGGCTGCGGGACCACCTGGAGGGCGAGATCCAGTCGTTCCTGGCGGAGACCGACGTCGACCCCATGACCGTCCTGGAACGCGTCCGCGAAGCCGCCCAGAGCCTGGCCGGGGGCCGCCCCGAGGCCGAGGAGGACGACGGCGGCCGCTCCCTGGTCGAGATCGTCCAGACCCCCGCCCAGCGCGAGATCCTCGGCCGCCTCACGGCCGTGATGTCCCTGCTGGAGGGCCACGCCGACTTCGTCATGGACGGCGTCGGCCCGGCCGTCGTGCCGTCCGTCGGGGAGATCCGCGAGAAGTTCCAGCAACGCCGCGCCAAGGGCGCCTCCCGGCTGGACCTGGCCCTGCGCAAGCTCCTCGGCCTGGACGCCAAGCTCCGCCAGTACCGCGACGGCGAGCGGTTCGTCCGGGCCGTCGTCGACGAGGTCGGCATGGACGGCTTCAACCGCGTGTGGACCTCGCCCAACACCCTCCCCACCAAGTCGGAGATCGCCAAACCGGCGGACTGGGTCGCGCGGGTGCACCGCAGGGCCGAGTAGTGAACATCGCGGGGAGGTCGTGAAAGGAAACCGGCCGACGGCAGGCGAACGCCCCTCCAATCACCCGTCCGAGGGACCGTGAGCCAGGGGTAGGCGTGCAATGCTCGGGGAACGGCCCGGTTCTGTCACCATCTACACACTCTGCGTGACCGACACGCGGGCTCACCCCCCGAAAACTTCATGAAGGGAACCGGACATGGGTCCCCATCCTGCGGTCGCGGCGATACGCCTGGCGGTACGCCGCGTCCTCCACGACCTCCTCACCGAACACCACCGCGCCCCCGCCGCGGTCCCGCACGCCCCCGCGCATGCCCTGCCGCACGAGCCTGCCCCGGGCACGGCGTTCGCCCCGCCCCCGCCGCTCGTGCTCGTGGCCTGCTCCGGCGGCGCCGACTCCATGGCCCTCGCCTCCGCCCTCGCCTTCGAGTCCCCCAAGCTCGGCATCAGGGCCGGCGGTGTGACCGTCGACCACGGCCTGCAGCCCGGCTCCGACCTGCGGGCCGCCGAAGTCGTCCAGCGCCTGCGTGAACTCGGCCTCGACCCGGTCGACTCCGTCGCCGTCACCGTGGGCCGGGCCGGCGGGCCCGAGGCCGCCGCCCGCGACGCCCGCTACGCCGCGCTCGACACCGCGGCCGAACGCCACGGCGCCGCCGCCGTCCTGCTCGGCCACACCCGCGACGACCAGGCCGAGACGGTCCTGCTCGGTCTCGCCCGCGGCTCGGGCATCCGCTCCCTGTCCGGAATGGCCGCGGTCTCGGGGGCCGGCGGCCGTTACCGCCGCCCCTTCCTGGGACTCGACCGCCAGACCGCCCGCAAGGCCTGCATGGTCCAGTCCCTGCCCGTCTGGGACGACCCCCACAACGCCGACCCGGCCTACACCCGTTCCCGGCTGCGCCACGAGGGCCTGCCCGCCCTGGAGAAAGCCCTCGGCAAGGGCGTCGTCGAGGCCCTCGCCCGGACGGCCCGGCTCTCCCGCGACGACGCCGACGCCCTCGACTCCTGGGCCGCCCAGGCCGAGGCCACCGTGCGGGACGACGCCGGACTGCTGGAGTGCGCCAGGCTCTACGCCCTGCCGCCCGCCGTGCGCCGGCGCGTCCTGCGCCGCGCCGTCATCGCGGCCGGTGCCCCCGCGGGCTCGCTGTTCGCCCGCCACATCGAGGAAGTCGACCGGCTGATCACCGGCTGGCGCGGTCAGGGGGCCATCAACCTCCCCGGCAAGGTCGTGGCACGGCGCCAGGGTGGCAGACTGGTGATTCGGCAAGGCTGAATCCGACCCCTCCGAGCAGTCGGAGCAGGGTCCGACCGGCCGGTGGGACGACCGAAAGTGATGCGGGTGGACGCGAAAGACATGGGTGCCGACCTCCAGCAGGTACTCATCACCAAGGAAGAGATCGACGCCAAGCTGGCAGAGCTGGCGGCGAAGATCGACGCGGAGTACGCGGGCAAGGACCTGCTGATCGTCGGAGTCCTCAAGGGCGCGGTGATGGTCATGGCCGACCTCGCGCGGGCGCTGTCCACCCCCGTCACCATGGACTGGATGGCCGTATCCTCGTACGGGGCGGGCACCCAGTCCTCCGGTGTGGTGCGGATCCTCAAGGACCTCGACACCGACATCAAGGGCAAGCACGTCCTCATCGTCGAGGACATCATCGACTCCGGCCTGACCCTGTCGTGGCTGCTCTCCAACCTCGGCTCGCGCGAGCCCGCCTCCCTGAAGGTGTGCACGCTGCTGCGCAAGCCCGAGGCCGCGAAGGTGGCCATCGACGTGGAATGGGTCGGCTTCGACATCCCCAACGAGTTCGTCGTCGGCTACGGCCTGGACTACGCCGAGAAGTACCGCAACCTCCCGTTCGTCGGTACGCTCGCGCCCCACGTCTACGGCGGCTGAACCCCCGTCCCGGGGGGCCGTGGCGGTGATCGGGAACCCCAGCGGGTTTCCCGCCGTTGGAGCAGGCGTGGACGGATCGCCAGCCGCACCGCGCAGCTTCAGGTGACAATGCTGGGGTACCGTCCGAAGAACAGTCTTTATCAAACTCACTATGGCAGGAGGGACGGGGCGGCACCGCTCCGTGTGGATGGACGTGAAGCGATACTTCCGTGGGCCGGTCATGTGGATCGTGCTGGCCGTCCTTGCCGTGGTCGTGTTGATGCAGGTCGTCGGCTCGTCCGGCGGCTACAAGACGGTGGACACCGGCCAGGTCGTCCAGGCGATCAACCAGAACAAGGTCGAGTCGGCCAAGCTGACCACCGGTGACGAGCAGATCATCAAGGTCACGCTCAAGGGCGACGAAAAGGTCGAGGGCAGCTCGAAGATCCAGGCGAGCTACATCGGCGACCAGGGTGTGGCCATCGCCAACACGCTGCAGAACAAGTATCAGGACAAGCAGATCCCGGACGGCTACACGGTTTCGCCGTCCAAGCAGAACCCCTTCGTCGGAATTCTGCTCTCGCTGCTTCCCTTCGTCCTGATCGTGGTCGTCTTCCTGTTCCTGATGAACCAGATGCAGGGCGGCGGCTCCCGCGTCATGAACTTCGGGAAGTCCAAGGCCAAGCTCATCACCAAGGACACCCCCAAGACGACGTTCGCCGACGTCGCCGGTTCGGACGAGGCCGTGGAGGAGCTCCACGAGATCAAGGAGTTCCTCCAGGAGCCGGCCAAGTTCCAGGCCGTCGGCGCCAAGATCCCCAAGGGCGTGCTGCTCTACGGCCCGCCCGGAACCGGCAAGACCCTGCTCGCGCGCGCCGTCGCGGGCGAGGCGGGCGTGCCGTTCTACTCGATCTCCGGTTCCGACTTCGTCGAGATGTTCGTCGGTGTCGGTGCCTCCCGGGTCCGTGACCTGTTCGAGCAGGCCAAGGCGAACGCCCCGGCGATCGTCTTCGTCGACGAGATCGACGCGGTCGGCCGCCACCGCGGCGCCGGCCTCGGCGGTGGTCACGACGAGCGCGAGCAGACCCTGAACCAGCTGCTCGTCGAGATGGACGGCTTCGACGTCAAGGGCGGCGTGATCCTCATCGCCGCGACGAACCGGCCCGACATCCTCGACCCGGCGCTGCTGCGCCCCGGCCGCTTCGACCGGCAGATCGCCGTCGACCGCCCGGACATGCAGGGCCGTCTGGAGATCCTCAAGGTCCACCAGAAGGGCAAGCCGGTCGCCCCGGACGTCGACCTGTCGGCCGTCGCCCGCCGTACGCCCGGCATGACCGGTGCCGATCTCGCCAACGTGCTGAACGAGGCCGCCCTGCTGACGGCCCGCAGCGACCAGAAGCTGATCGACAACCACATGCTGGACGAGGCGATCGACCGTGTGGTCGCGGGCCCGCAGAAGCGGACCCGGATCATGTCGGACAAGGAGAAGAAGATCACCGCGTACCACGAGGGCGGACACGCCCTGGTCGCGGCGGCCTCACCGAACTCCGACCCGGTTCACAAGATCACGATCCTGTCGCGTGGCCGTGCCCTCGGCTACACGATGGTCCTGCCGGACGAGGACAAGTACTCGACCACGCGCAACGAGATGCTCGACCAGCTCGCCTACATGCTGGGCGGCCGCGCGGCCGAGGAGCTCGTCTTCCACGACCCGACCACGGGTGCCGCCAACGACATCGAGAAGGCCACGGGTCTGGCCCGCGCGATGGTCACGCAGTACGGCATGACCGAGCGTCTCGGCGCGATCAAGTTCGGCGGGGACAACACCGAGCCGTTCCTGGGACGTGAGATGTCTCACCAGCGGGACTACTCGGAAGAGGTCGCCGCGCTGGTCGACGAAGAGGTCAAGAAGCTCATCGAGACCGCGCACAACGAGGCCTGGGAGATCCTGGTCGAGAACCGCGACGTCCTCGACAACCTCGTGCTGCAGCTGCTGGAGAAGGAGACGCTGGGCAAGGAGGAGATCGCCGAGATCTTCGCCCCCATCGTCAAGCGCCCGCCCCGGCCCGCCTGGACCGGCTCCTCCCGCCGTACGCCGTCGACCCGTCCGCCGGTCCTCTCCCCCAAGGAGCTGGCCCTGACGAACGGTGCGAACGGCGCGACGCCGGCCATCAGCACCGCGAAGAGCACCGTGGCGGAGCCCGCCCCGGCGCCCGAGCGGACCCCTGAGGACCGCCCCGAGAGCTGAGCGGGCTCTCCCGGTGGACCACCGGGCCCGGAATGGATGCCGCGCCCCCCAGGTTTTAGCCTGGGGGGCGCGGCTTTCCGCCATTTGTGCAGGCCGCCCCGTGATGGACACAGGAACGAGGCACCAGATGACCGACCCCGTGACGCTGGACGGCGAGGGCCAGATCGGCGAGTTCGACGAGAAGCGCGCCGAGAACGCCGTACGCGAACTGCTGATCGCGGTCGGCGAGGACCCGGACCGCGAGGGCCTCAAGGAGACGCCGGCGCGCGTGGCGCGGGCGTACCGGGAGATATTCGCGGGGCTGTGGCAGAAGCCCGAGGACGTGCTGACGACGACGTTCGACCTGGGGCACGACGAGATGGTCCTGGTGAAGGACATCGAGGTCCTGAGCTCCTGCGAGCACCATCTGGTGCCGTTCGTCGGCGTGGCCCACGTGGGCTACATCCCGTCCGTCGAAGGCAAGATCACCGGCCTGTCGAAGCTCGCCCGGCTGGTGGACGTCTATGCCCGGCGCCCACAGGTGCAGGAACGACTCACCACGCAGATCGCCGACTCCCTGATGGAGATCCTGGAACCGCGTGGCGTGATCGTCGTCGTCGAGTGCGAGCACATGTGCATGTCCATGCGCGGGGTGCGCAAGGTGGGCGCCAAGACCATCACCTCGGCGGTGCGGGGGCAGCTGCGCGACCCGGCGACCCGTAACGAGGCGATGAGCCTGATCATGGCGCGCTGAGGCCCCGCCTCACACCGAGGGCGCCGTCCCCGCGCCGTCGTGCTCGTCGTCCTCCGGGAGCTTGCAGACGCGCTCCAGGAAGATCGCCGCCGCTATCACGCCGATGCCCGCGAGGACCGAGAAGCCGGCGTAGATGGCCTGGTCGCGGCGGGCGGGGATGTCGAGGGACTCCAGCAGGAAGACGCCGGTCCCGCCGTACATGCCGGAGACCAGGGCGGCGACCAGGGCACTGGCGTGACCGAAGACGACCGCGCGGGCCGCCATCATCGGGTCGACGCCCTTGGCGCCGGGCTGCCGTTCGCGCTGGGCCTTGAGGCGGGCGCGCAGCGAGAGCGCCGTGGCCAGCAGGACCACGGCGATCAGGGCCAGGACGATGGGGGCGGCCAGGGGGACGCTGGGGAGCGTGCCGATCGAGTTCCACAGGCGGGCGCCCGCCCAGGACAGGACTCCGGCCACGACGAAGACGCCGGCCAGCAACCTGATGCGCAGCTCTTTCACGGTGTCCCTTCGGTTCCCCCGGCTCCGGCCCCGTTCGCGGCCGTCTCGACCTTAACGGCTACTCGGGCAGCCGGAGTTCCAGGTCCGCGCGGGGCGCGACACCTTCCCGGGTGACGGCGTCCAGCAGGCCGGCGACCGGGCCGCGGCCGGGCAGCTGCGCCTCGGGGTCCAGGTCGTGCCAGGGGGCCAGGACGAAGGCGCGCTCGTGGGCGCGGGGGTGGGGGAGGGTGAGCCGCGGGTCGTCGGAGACGACGTCGGCGTAGGACACGATGTCGACGTCGAGGGTGCGCGGGCCCCAGCGCTCGTCGCGGACGCGGTGGAAGGCCTCCTCGACGGCGTGCGCGCGCTCCAGCAGCGAGGAGGGCGGAAGGGTGGTCTTGAGGACCACGACCGCGTTGAAGTAGGAGGGCTGGCTGCCGGGGTCCACGCCCCAGGGCTCGGTCTCGTAGACGGGGGAGACGGCCTTCACCCGGACGCCGGGCGTGTCCTCCAGGGCGTCGATGGCCCCCTGGAGCGTCTCCAGGCGGTTGCCGAGGTTGGAGCCGAGGGCGACCACGGCCCGTTTCGGGTTGGACAGGGTCGTGTCGGCGGCGTCGACCTTGTCGACGACGGAGGCGGGCACCGGCTGTACGGTCGGGTCGCTCGGACCCTTGAGGAAGGGCGCGGTCATACTCGGCTCCGGGTGATGGTGACGGTCACGTCGTCGAAGGGCACCGTGATCGGGGCGTCCGGCTTGTGGACGCAGACCTCGACCTGCTGAACCGCTTCGTGCTTCAGACACACCTGGGCGATGCGCTCGGCGAGTGTCTCGACGAGGTCGACGGGCTCGCCCTGGACGACGGCCACGACCTCCTCCGCCACGATGCCGTAGTGCACGGTCTTCGCCAGGTCGTCGTCGGCGGCGGCCGGCCGGGTGTCCAGGCCGAGGACGAGGTCCACGATGAAGGTCTGGCCCTCCTCGCGTTCCCTCGGGAACACACCGTGGTACCCGCGGGCCTTCAGGCCGCGCAGCGCGACACGATCCACGCGAATCACTCCTGCAATCGTCGGTCAGGGCCGGTCCGTGCCGTGTGCGGGCGGCACACCGGCCTCGGTCGAATCTACCTGCGAGCACGGGCGGGGCCGGGCCGCGGGGGTGGGGGCCGGTCGGGCCCGGCAGGATTCATCCAGCGTTTCCCCTGGGGAATCCGGCGGCTCACGGGTTGGTAGCCGCCCATACCCGCGGCTCGGTGATTCCAACCACTACCTGGCGACTACCCACTCAGGTGGGGGTGTCGTCCTGCTCGTCCTCGTCGGTTTCGGCCAGGACGGGGGAAGCGTGGTGCGCCCACAGTTTCCACCCCTGGGGCGTGCGCCGGAACACATTGGTGGCCACCACGAGCTGTCCGACGAGCGGGCCGAGCTCCTCGCCCTCGCCCTCGGGGGCGGGGCCGCCGCTGAGGATGTTCTCCGTGCAGGTCACCAGGGCGGTGTCGCCGGTGACGGAGACGTGCACGTCGGTGAGGAAGAACTGGATGTAGTCGGTGTTGGCCATGATCAGGGCGTAGGAGCGCAGGACCTCGCCGCGGCCGGTGAGCACGGGCCAGCCGGGGTGCACGCAGGAGACCACGCCGGTGTCGGCCGGGTCGTGGTAGGTCTCGTCGACGCCCAGGTCGGCGGGGGTGAGCCAGAGCGACGCGAGTTCCTCGAAGTCGCCCTGTTCCAGTGCCTCGTAGAAGGCGGTGTTGGCGGCCTCGACCTGCTCGACGTCGGTGTGGGGGGCGCTCACCGGGTTCCTTCCGCGCCGGGGCGTGCCCCTTCGAGGGCGCGGGCGACGCGTACGGCGTCCGCCGTGGCGCGTACCTCGTGCACGCGGACGGCCCACGCGCCGGCGTGCGCCGCGAGGGCGGAGACGGCGGCGGTGGCCGCGTCGCGCTCCCGGGCGGGCGGGGGCGGGGCGTCGGGTCCGGCCAGGACCCGGCCGAGGAACCGCTTGCGGGAGGCGGCGACCAGGAGGGGGTGGCCCAGGCGGAGGACCCGGTCGAGGCCCGCGAGGAGCGCCAGGTCGTGCTCGGCGTCCTTGGAGAAGCCGAGGCCGGGGTCGACGATGACGCGGTCGGGGGCGATGCCGCCGGCGAGGACGGCCTCCACGCGCGCGTGCAGCTCGTCCACGACCTCGGTGACGACGTCGGCGTAGACACCCCTGACGTTGCCGCCCTGGAGGAAGCCGCGCCAGTGCATGACGACGAAGGGGGCGCCGGCGCCGGCGACGGCGGGGATCATGCGCGGGTCGGCGAGGCCGCCGCTGACGTCGTTGACGAGGACGGCGCCGGCCGCCAGGGCCCGCTCGGCGACGGAGGCGCGCATGGTGTCGACGGAGACGGTGACACCTTCGGAGGCCAGGCCGCGGACGACGGGGATGACGCGGCGCAGCTCCTCGGCCTCGTCCACCCGGGTGGCGCCGGGGCGGGTGGACTCGCCGCCGACGTCGACCAGGTCGGCGCCCTCGGTGACGAGGTCGAGGCCGTGTTTGACGGCGGCCGTGGTGTCGAAGAAGCGGCCGCCGTCGGAGAAGGAGTCGGGGGTGACGTTCACGACTCCCATGACCGCGCAGCGGTCCCATTCCGGTAGGCCCGCCACGCGCCCGCGTCCGCTCTGGTTGCTCATATGTTCAGCGTAGGCCCCGGCGGGGGGCGTCCGGCGCTGCGGCCCGGGCGAGGGCTCCGTGCGGGCGTGACGGGTCAGGCCGCTCGCACGGTGCGTTCGGGCGTCCGGGTCAGGCCGCTCGCACGGTGCGTTCGGAGGCGGTGCCGTGGGCGCAGGGGCGGCGGGCCGTGGCGCGGCGGCGGCGCAGGAAGCGGGGCAGGGGCGGGGCGAGTGTGACGAAACCTTCCGCCTGCATGGCGGCGAAGCCGATGCGGGGCAGGTCCGCGGACGCCCGGTAGACGACGAAGCGGGGCTCCCAGCGCGGCTGGAACTTGGCGTTGAACTTGTACAGGGACTCGATCTGGAACCAGCGGGAGAGGAAGACCAGCAGCCCCCGCCAGGCGCGCAGCACCGGCCCCGCGCCGATCTTCTCGCCGCGCGCCAGGGCCGAGCGGAACATCGCGAAGTTGAGGGAGACCCGCGCGATGCCGAACCGCGGGGCGGCCTGGAGGGCGGCCACGATGAGCAGCTCGTTCATGCCCGGGTCGGCGGAGCGGTCGCGGCGCATGAGGTCGAGCGAGGCGCCGTCGGTGCCCCAGGGCACGAAGTGCAGGACGGCCTTGAGGTCGCCGTGCGGGCCGGGCTCGTCGTCCTGCTTGTGCGCGGTGGCGATGAGGCAGTCGCCGTCGGCGGCGTCGCCGATCCGGCCGAGGGCCATGGAGAAGCCGCGCTCGGTGTCGGTGCCGCGCCAGTCGTCGGCGGCGCGCCGGACCCGCTCCAGCTCGGCCTCGCCGAGGTCACGGACACGTCGTACCCGGGTCTCGTAACCGGCGCGCTCGATGCGCTTGACCATCTGGCGCACGTTGCGCATCGCACGGCCGGCCAGGGAGAAATCCTTGACGTCCACCACCGCCTCGTCGCCGAGTTCGAGGGCGTCGAGCCCGGTCTCGCGGGTCCACACCTCGCCGCCGGTCTCGGAGCAGCCCATGACGGCGGGGGTCCAGGAGTGGGCCCGGGCCTCGTCCATGAACCGCTCGATGGCGCCCGGCCAGGCCTCCACGTCGCCGATCGGGTCGCCGCTGGCGAGCATCACGCCGGAGACCACGCGGTAGGTGACGGCCGCCTTGCCGCTGGGGGAGAAGACCACGGCCTTGTCGCGGCGCAGCGCGAAGTGGCCGAGGGAGTCGCGGCCGCCGTGCCGGTCCAGCAGGGCGCGCAGCCTCGCCTCGTCCTCCTCGGTGAGCCGGGCGGCCGGGTGCTCGGGGCGGAGGGCCAGGTAGAGGGTGGTGACGGCGGTGAGCAGCCCGAGGGCGCCGAGCGAGAAGGCGACGGTCCAGGAGGTGGTGCCCTGGTAGTCGACCGGGCCCTCGAAGCCGAAGAGGCCGTAGACGACGTGGGTGATGCGGTCGGCCAGGCTGGGGTCGCCGAGCATGCGGTCGCCGTGCACGCTGACGACGATCAGCCCCAGCAGGAGCGAACCGGCGCTCATCAGCACGAAGTTGGCGAGCGCACGCCAGCGGCTGCGCGGGTCGGGCAGGGCGTCGAACTGGTCGCGGTGGCGCAGCAGGGGCGCCAGCAGGGCCAGGGAGATGAGCACGCCGGCGATCGAGTGGCGGTAGCTGAACTGCGCGACGGCCCCGGCCGGGAGCAGGGCGACGGCGGCCCGCCAGGCCCGGCGCTTGCCGCGCTTGAGGCCGTGGGCGAGCAGCAGCAACAGCACGCCGGTGCTCAGCGAGAGGGCGGCCGCGAAGGGGCCCAGGGCGCCGGGCAGCACCTCGGCGACGGCGTGCATCCGGCTGTGCCGGAAGCGGGGGAAGACACCGGCGGCGACGTCCAGCGCGCCCACGAGGGCGCAGGCTCTGCCGACGAGGAGGGGCACGGCCTCGGGGCGTGGCCCGCGCAGCAGCCGACCCGTCCGGCCCGTGCCGGCCGCACCGCCGCGGCGGCGCGGAACCCCACCCGACATTTCCTCATCTGTCCTGACAGACATCGCATCCCGTAGTTCTGCGAGAGACCTTGGATCCGGTACCGATTCGGGCATCCGGCGACATTGCGCCCTCTAGGACGGTGTCTCGGGGGGAGAGGTTCACTCCCCAGGTCAAAGCCGCTTCAAAGGCGGAGGAAAGCCCGGGACAAGCCCTCGCGAAGGTCGCGGGGCGGGCCGGGCGGAGAGCGCGGACAGGTAACCGATCCATGGGTCTCACGAGTGACGAGGTGCTGGCGCTGGCGGTGCTGACCGCCGTGCTGCTGTTCACCGGCACGGTCTGGCTGTGGCCGCGGCTGGCCCGGCGCGGTCTGCCGGCGGTGTGCGGGCGGGTCGGCCTGCTGCTGGGCACGCAGCTGGCGCTGTTCGCCGCGGTGGGCCTGGCCGCCAACCAGGCCTTCGGGTTCTACGCGAGCTGGGCGGACCTGTTCGGGCAGGAGAAGGACCAGGGCGTGGTCGTCGACCACACGCCGGGCCGGGGCCCGTTGGAGGTGGTGGGCTCGCAACGCGTGCCGGGAGCGGGCGGGGTGCGCCCGGCGGCCGGCGGCCGGATCCAGCAGGTGGAGATGGTGGGCCGGACGACCCGTATCGCCACGCCCGCGTACGTCTATCTGCCGCCGGAGTACTTCCAGCCGCGCTACCGCACCCACCGGTTCCCGGCGGCGGTGGTGCTGACCGGATATCCGGGCACGGCCTCGGCGCTGGTGGACAAGCTCCACTATCCGCGCACGGCAATGGAACTGGCGCGCTCGGGCCGGATGCGGCCGATGATCCTCGTCATGCTGCGGCCGACGGTGGCACCGCCCCGGGACACGGAGTGCGTCGACATCCCGGACGGTCCGCGGACCGAGTCGTTCTTCGCGAAGGATCTGCCCGACGCGTTGCGTTCCCACTACCGGGTGACGGAAAAGCCCGGCGGCCTCGGCATCATCGGCAACTCCACGGGAGGCTACTGCGCGTTGAAGATCGCGATGCACCATCCCGGTGTGTACGCCGCCGGGGCCGGCCTGTCCGCCTACTACAAGGCGCCGATCGACGCGACGACGGGCGATCTCTTCCAGGGCGACGAGGACCTGCGCCGGCGCGCCGATCTGTGGTGGTGCCTGGCGCACCTGCCCGCGCCCGACACCTCCCTGCTGGTCACCAGCAGCAGGAAGGGCGAGAGCAACTACCGGGACACGCTGCGGTTCATAGGGCGGGTGAAGGACACCGGGCGGACGCGGATCTCCTCGATCGTCCTGGAAAGCGGCGGGCACAACTTCAACACCTGGCGGCGGGAGATTCCGGCGACGCTGGAGTGGATGAGCGAGCGGCTGGCGCGGGGGTGAACACGCGGCTGCGGGGCCCTGGAAATGATCTTGCGAATTGGGTGAACTGCCGATTCCGGTTCTTTCCGAGTTCTGATGCGGCGTGACTCTCTTGATATGGCTTTGTTTTTGCGGGGTGGCTCACCACGATTCGCCTACGCGCGGTAAGTTTCTGGCCATGCCACGTGGACGTCATCGCCATTCCCCGCCCCTGCACAGGCTGCTGCCCCCGTCGGCGATCGCGGGCGTCTCCCTCGTCTGCGCCCTGGGGCCCTGGGTGTTCACGGAGCCGACGGTGCTCCGCGTGCTGGCCGCGGCCGCCGCGGCGACGGCGGTCATCGGCGCGGTCGTGCTGCGCCGTTGGGACACGCAGGCGGGCAAGCGCGTCGCCGACCTCACGCGCGCGCGGGCCAGTGACGAGTGGCGCTTCGAGGAGCGCGTCGCCGAACTGGAGGCCGATCTCGAGGAGTCCCGCGAGCTGCGCGCCAAGCTGGAACAGCGGCTGCGCGCCAAGCGCACCGAACTGGCCGGGCTGCGCAACGAACACGCCGCGCTGCTGCGCCGGTACGCCACGTCGGAGACCGAGCGCGCGAGCGTGCTGGAGGAGCGCCGGGTCCTGGAGATCGAGGCGACGGCTCCGGTGCGGGCGGCCCTGCCGGCGGGTGCCACGGGTGCGGCGGCCGCCGCGGACACGGCCCCGGCGGAGCCGGCGCAGAAGGCCGCCGCGCCGCTCGCCGTCGAGGCGGGGACCGCGGTTCCGGCGGTGTTCTCGCCGGAGGGCTCCCGGCTGTTCCTGCGGGCCGCCGCCGCGCTCGCCCGGTTCGACGGCGAGCGGGTCCCGGACCCGGACGGCGGCGGGGACGGCGACGGCGTGCCGGAGGGCGATGACGCCGCCGAGCCCGCGCAGGAGCCGCGGCAGGAGCAGGCGGAGCAGCGCGAGCCGTCCCGCGAGGACGGGCCGGCCGGCCGGTCCGAGGCGGCCGACGGGCACGAGCACACGACCGCCGCCACCGGCGCCGCCCGCACCGGTGCCGGGCGACTGCCCGAGCCCGCCCGGGCCACGCAGTCGGTGACCGGCCACTACACGGTGCCGACCGCCGTGGCCGTGGCGCCGCAGCAGCCGGTGCGACGCCCGCTGACCGAGGGCGGGTTCGACTTCTTCGGCACCAAGAAGGGCACCTCGCGGGCGGCCCTGGAGGCCGTGCAGAACGAGGACCTCGCCGATGTCGTCGGCCAGGAGGCGCTCGCCCTGCACAAGGCCGAGACCGAGGCCCGCTACAAGCCGGCCGACGAGGAGTCGCGCGGCATCGGCCAGGTCATCGACCTGACGGCGCACGACGAGACGGAGCAGATCGACCTGCAGGGGCTGCGGAGCGCGGTGTCCTGACCGCCCACCGACGCCCTCGTGCACGCAGGCCCCCGGTCGTGACCGGGGGCCTGCGCCGTCCTCGGGCGCGTGGCGGGCTCACGCCATCCAGCGGTCGGGGCGTGTGGCGGGTGCGGGCCGTCCAGCGGTCAGTGTGCGGCGGGCTCACGCCACCCAGCGGTCCGTGTGCGGCGGGCTCACGCCACCCAGCGGTCCGTGTGCGGCGGGCTCACGCCATCCAGCGGTCCGTGTGCGGCGGGCTCACGCCATCCAGCGGTCGGGGCGCGCGTCCCGGCGCCCGGTGCGGGATCGTTCCGCCTGGGCGGCCAGCAGGGCGCGTGCCTCGGCGGCGTCGCGCAGCCGCGCGGTCACCGTCTTGTTCGCGCCGGTGTCCACCGACACGTCGGCCAGGCCCCGGGCCCGTTCCCACGGCCCCTGCGTCATCCGTACGCTCTGCACCTTGGCGTGCGGCACCAGCGCCAGGGTCCGCCGCAGCAGCCCGGTACGGGCCGCGAACACCGCGTCCGTCACGGCGAGTCCGTAGCCCCGCCACCACACCGGCACGCACCAGCGGGCGCGCCGCGGGGAGGGCGACAGGGCCGTGCGCGCCGGCACGGTCACCCCGGGCAGCACCCGGGCGACGACGTCCTCGGCGATCTCGCGCGGGGCGACCGGCAGCAGCACGGAGTTGGACGAACCGGCGACGTCCAGCTCCACGCGCACCCAGCCGCGCCGCCGCCACAGCAGCGGCTCCACGATCCGCACGGTCTGCACGCGCCCCGGCGGCACCGTCTCGTGGGCGCGGTCCAGCAGGCCGTGGTCGATGCGCAGTCCGTCGGGCGACTCGCCGACCGTCCAGTCGTACTCGGTGACGAACCGGCCCACGCTGCTCGCGCCGGCCGCGCCCAGCAGCGGCAGGGCGACCGCGAGGACCGTCCACAGGCTGTGGGTGGCCAGCCACAGCACCGGCGGCACGACGAGCGCGGCGGCCAGCGATCCCCAGGTCGCGCCGGTCAGCGCCAGCGACGTCGCGAGCACGCCCGGTGGCACCCGGAGCAGCTGCCGGGAGGGTGCCTCGCCGACCTCGTGCGCGGTCTCGGGGGCGAAACCGGCGGCCCGGGCGAGCAGTTCGGCGCGCAGGGACCGGGCCTCGTCGGCGCCGAGGAAGGCCAGTTCGTCCTTCTTGTCGGTGCCTATGACGTCCAGCCGTAGCTTGGCGACGCCCGCGACCCGGGCGAGCAGCGGCTGGGTGACGTCGATGGCCTGGATGCGCTCCAGGCGGATGTGGGCGGTGCGGCGGAAGACCAGGCCGGTGCGGATGCGCAGCTCGGTACCGGTCACCGCGAAGTGGGTGAACCACCAGGAGCAGAAGCCGTAGAGGGCGGCGGCCGGGACGATCACGGCGAGACCGATGAGCAGGGTGGTCGTGGTCAGGCGGGTCAGGTGGCGCTGCGCGCCGTCGGGGTCGTGCACGGCCCAGCCGATGACGACGGCGACGGGGGCCCAGGCCCGCCGGAGCGGTGTGACGGGGTGCAGCCGCCGCTCGATGACGCCGGTCCCGGTCCCGGTTCCGGCGGTCCCGGCGGCCTCGGTGTCCCCGGGGGTGGTCACAGCCCCGCCGATCGGGCCTCGCCCAGCTCGGTGAGCCGGTCGCGCAGCCGTTCCGCCTCGGCCGGGTCGAGGCCGGGGATGGTCGCGTCGGTCGCCGCGGCGGCCGTGTGCAACTGCACGCTGGCCAGCCCGAAGTGCCGCTCGACGGGCCCGGAGGTCACCTCCACGAGCTGCATCCGCCCGTACGGCACGACCGTCTCCTCGCGCCACAGCACGCCGCGGCTGATCAGCAGGTCGTCGGCCCGCTCGGCGTAGCGCCAGGAACGCCAGTTGCGCTCGATCATCACCCAGCCCCAGACCGTCAGCGCCAGCGGCGGCAGCGCGAACAGGGCCCAGGCGGGCCCCGCCAGCAGTCCCGGCAGGAGCCCGGCGGCCAGCGTGATCAGCCCGAGCCAGAAGACGAGCAGCAGCCGCCGCATCCTGAGCAGACCGGGGGGCAGCGCGATCCAGACGGGCTCGCCCGCCCCGGCCCGCTCGCCCGCCCCGGCCCGCTCGTCCGTCGCCACCGGCGTGGTGCCTTCGGCGGTGTCGTCCGCTCGCGTCGGCCCGGAACCGGCGGCCTCGCCCTCGGGCCCCGTCGCGCTGCCGGCCCCCGTCGCCCCCGCCTCGTGCGGGCTCCCCGTCTCCATGAGGTCAGGGTACGTAGGGGAGACTGTGCGCATGACTCCTACGACGGAGACCATGGTCGGAATCGGCGGCGCCGCGGAGAGCACCGACATGGTGCTCAACATCGGGCCGCAGCACCCGTCCACGCACGGCGTGCTGCGGCTGAAGCTGGTCCTGGACGGTGAGCGCATCACGCACGCCGAGCCGGTGATCGGCTACATGCACCGTGGCGCGGAGAAGCTGTTCGAGGCGCGCGACTACCGCCAGATCATCATGCTCGCCAACCGCCACGACTGGCTGTCGGCGTTCTCCAACGAGCTGGGCGTGGTCCTCGCCGTGGAGCGGATGCTCGGCATGGAGGTGCCCGAGCGCGCGGTGTGGCTGCGCACGCTGCTCGCCGAGCTGAACCGGGTGCTCAACCACCTGATGTTCCTCGGCTCCTACCCGCTGGAGCTGGGCGGGATCACCCCGATCTTCTACGCCTTCCGGGAGCGCGAGGAGCTCCAGCACGTCATGGAGGAGCTCTCCGGCGGGCGGATGCACTACATGTTCAACCGGGTGGGCGGCCTCAAGGAGGACCTGCCGGCCGGCTGGACCGGCCGCGCGCGCACCGCCGTCGCCGACGTGCGCTCCCGCATGGACCGCTTCGACGACCTGGTGCTGGGCAACGAGATCTTCCGCGGCCGCACCCGCGGCGTCGGCGTCCTCAGCCCGCGGGCCGTCCACGCCTACGGCGTCAGCGGGCCGATCGGGCGCGCCTCGGGCGTCGACTTCGACCTGCGCCGCGACGAGCCGTACCTCGCCTACGGCGAGCTCCAGGACACCCTGCGGGTGGTGACGCGGCAGGAGGGCGACTGCCTCGCCCGCTTCGAGTGCCTCCTGGAGCAGACGCACAACGCGCTCGACCTGGCCGACGCCTGCCTCGACCGCCTCGCGGAGCTGCCGCCCGGGCCGGTCAACCAGCGGCTCCCGAAGGTCCTCAAGGCGCCCGAGGGGCACACCTACGCCTGGACCGAGAACCCCCTCGGGATCAACGGCTACTACCTGGTCAGCAAGGGCGAGAAGACCCCGTACCGGCTGAAGCTGCGCTCCGCCTCGTACAACAACATCCAGGCGCTGACCGAGCTGCTGCCGGGAACGCTGGTCGCGGACATGGTGGCGATCCTCGGGTCGATGTTCTTCGTGGTCGGGGACATCGACAAGTAGCGGGGACCTCGGCGAGCGGCCGGGACCTCGGCGAGCGGCCGGGCCTCGACGAGCGGCCGGGATCTTGGCGAGCGGCCGGGCCTCGGCAAGCGTCCGGCGCCTCGACGAGCAGCCGGGGCCTCGGCGAGCGTCCGGGATCTTGGCGAGCGGCCGGGCTTCGGCAAGCGTCCGGCGCCTCGACGAGCGGCCGGGCCTCGGCAAGCGTCCGGCGCCTCGACGAGCAGCCGGGGCCACGACAAGCGGCAGGGAACTCGGCGAGCAGCCGGGGCCTCGACAAGCGGCAGGGAACTCGGCGAGCAGCCGGGGCCTCGACAAGCGTCCGGGAACCCGGCGAGCAGCCGGGGCCTCGGCAAGCGTCCGGGAACCCGGCAAGGAGCCGGAACCCCGGCAAGCGTCCGGAACCCCGGCAAGGAGCCGGAACCCGGCAAGCGGCCGGGGCCCCGGCCAGCAGCGGCTCAGCGTGGCAGCGGGTCCTCGATTCCGACCGGCTGCACCAGCCACCCGAAGTCGCCGAGCCCGCCCGCCGCCGTCAGTTCGGCGGCCTCCCCGGCGCCGGCGAGAGCGCGCACGTAGGCGGCCGGGTCGGTGGAGGCGAGCGTGAGCGGGGGGCGTGCGCCGGTCACGCCGAGGGCGTGCAGCGCCTCGCGCTGGGGGAGCACGCGCCCGCCGGGCAGCGCGCACGCGTCCAGGGCGACATGGGCCGTGATGTCGCAGGAGCCGTCCGGCACGGGGGCGGTCTCCCGGCCCTCCCGGAAGCCGGTGAGCGTCCCGAACGGCGGGCGCGCGGCGGCCGTGTGCGCGTAGTCCACCGCGACGGCCAGGCCCCGGCCGACCGTCGCGACGGCCGCGGCCCAGGCCTGGTCGCGGGGCAGCCCGATCTCGGCCCGCAGCCCCGGCTCGCCGGTCAGCGGCCACCACCGTTCGAGCCACCGCGCCGACGGCCCGGCCACCGGCTCCCCGAGCCGCTCGGCACCGTCGTCGCGCACCAGCACCAGCCGTGCGACGCCCGCGGCGTCCACCTCCGCGACCTCCACGGGCACGTTGTCCAGCCACTCGTTGGCGAACAGCAGCCCCGTCGTCCCCGGCGGGGGCGCGGACAGCCACTCGATCCGGTGATCGAGGCCCGGGGGCCGCCCGGCGAGTTCCACGGCGTGCACGCGCGTGCGGTCCGCCACCTGCGCGGGCAGCGCGGCGAGCACCCCGGCGGCCAGCTCGCCCCGCCCGGCCGCCATGTCGACGAAGTCCAGCACCGCGGGGCGTCCCAGCGCCTCGTCGACCCGGCACAGCAGCCGGGCCACGGCCCCCGCGAACAGCGGGGACGCGTGTACGGACGTACGGAAGTGCGCGCTGGGCCCCTCGGCCCGGCGGTAGAACCCGCGCGGCCCGTACAGCGCCTCCCGCGCCGCGCTCAGCCACCCACGCCACTCGTCCCTCGCACCCGCAGTCACGGCGCCAGGCTATGCGCACACAACGAACGCAACTCCACCTTGCGGAGTACGCGCGCCGGACGCGGATCGGTCCTCCGGTTGACCCATGCACCTATCCGCTTCCCTACGCTGGGTTACGTGCAGCGCCTCTATGACTTCCTCCGCAGGCACCCGACGTGGGTCGACACCGCCTGGGCCGTCGTCCTCCTCGGGATCTCGCTGGTGGGCGGAGTGGCGGGCGGCTACGGCTCCCCGGCCGCCGCCGTGCCGATCACGCTGATGCTCTGCCTGGTCGTCGCGCTGCGCCGCCGGATGCCGGAGCAGATGCTGCTGCTCGCGACGGCCGCCGGCGTGGCCCAGCTGATCACCGACGTGGAGATCGGCCCGGCCGACTTCGCCATGCTGGTGATCGTCTACACGGTCGCGGCGGAGGGCGCCCGCTGGGCCTCCCGCTTCGCGCTGGGGGCCGGTCTGTGCGCCGCGCCCGTGGCCCATGTGCGCTGGCCGAGCGACGAGACGAACCTCGCGGGCAACATCGCCCTGACCGTCTTCATGACGGTGCCCTTCGCGCTCGCCTGGGTGCTGGGCGACTCGATCCGCACCCGCCGCGCCTACTTCGCGCAACTGGAGGAGCGGGCCGCCCGTCTGGAGCGGGAGCGCGAGGCGCAGTCCAAGGTCGCGGTCGCCGCCGAACGCGCCCGCATCGCCCGTGAGTTGCACGACGTCGTCGCCCACAACGTGTCGGTGATGGTGGTGCAGGCCGACGGCGCCGCCTACGTGCTGGACGCCGCGCCCGACCAGGCGAAGAAGGCCCTGGAGACCATCTCCTCCACCGGCCGCCAGGCCCTCGCCGAGATGCGCCGCCTGCTCGGCGTGCTGCGCACCGGGGAGCACCAGGAGGCCGGCGAGTACGTGCCGCAGCCCGACGTGCAGCAGATCGAGGACCTCGTCGAGCAGTGCCGGGGCTCCGGACTGCCCGTCGACTTCAAGGTCGAGGGCACCCCGCGCCCGCTGCCCAGCGGCGTCGAACTCACCGCCTACCGCATCGTGCAGGAGGCGCTCACCAACACCCGCAAGCACGGCGGCCCCAACGCGGGCGCCAGCGTGCGCCTGGTCTACTTCGACGACGGCCTCGGCCTGCTCGTCGAGGACGACGGCAAGGGCGCCCCGCACGAGCTGTACGAGGAGGGCGGGTTCGACGGACAGGGCCACGGCCTGATCGGCATGCGGGAACGGGTCGGTATGGTCGGCGGCACGCTGGACGCCGGACCGCGCCCGGGCGGAGGATTCCGCATCAGCGCCCTGCTGCCGCTCAAACCCGCGCACTGACGTCGACACGCCCCCTCGCTGACACCTGTAACAGACCCATGGAAGAGGCCCCGATGACGATCCGCGTGATGCTCGTCGACGACCAGGTGCTGCTGCGCACCGGGTTCCGGATGGTGCTCGCCGCCCAGCCGGACATGGAGGTCGTGGCCGAGGCGGGCGACGGCGTCGAGGCCATCCAGGCGCTGCGCGCGACCGAGGTCGACGTCGTGCTGATGGACGTCCGCATGCCCAAGCTCGACGGGGTGGAGGCGACCCGCCGGATCTGCGCGGACACCGACCCGCCGAAGGTGCTCATCCTGACCACCTTCGACCTCGACGAGTACGCCTTCTCCGGGCTGAAGGCGGGTGCCTCCGGTTTCATGCTCAAGGACGTGCCGCCCGGTGAGCTGCTCGCCGCCATCCGGGCCGTGCACAGCGGGGACGCGGTCGTCGCGCCCTCCACCACCCGGCGCCTGCTGGACCGCTTCGCGCCGATGCTGCCGGGCACGCAGCAGCCCCAGCACAAGGAGCTGGAGCGGCTCACCGAGCGCGAGCGCGAGGTCATGGTGCTGGTCGCGCAGGGCCTGTCCAACGGCGAGATCGCGGCCCGGCTGGTGCTGTCGGAGGCGACCGTGAAGACCCACGTGGGCCGCATCCTGACCAAGCTGGGGCTGCGGGACCGGGTGCAGGTCGTGGTGCTGGCCTACGAGACCGGACTGGTGAGGGCCGGCGGCCACGGCTGACCCGGACGCCCGGCCCGGACGCGACCTAGCGCAGGATCCCCTCCAGGAACTCGCTGCCCAGCCGGGCCACCACCGTCACGTCCAGCTGGTGCAGGACGTAGCGCCCGCGGCGGCGGGTGGTGACCAGGCCCGCCTTCTTCAGCACGGCCAGGTGCCGGGAGATCTCCGGGGCCGTCATGCCGTGCACCTGCGCCAGCTCGCCGGTGCTGTAGGCGGTGCGGGCCAGATGGCGGCACATGCGCATGCGGACGGGGTGGGCCAGCGCGGTCATGCGCAGCGCCAGCTGCTCCAGCGTGGGCGGGGCGGCGAGCTCGGGGGAGCCGACCGGGTAGTGCAGCACGGGCTGCCAGCCGTGGCGGTGCAGGACCATCAGGTGCGGCCAGCCCAGGCTCGTCGGGACGAGCAGCAGGCCGCCGTCGCCGGTGGCCGTCCGGCCGTCGCCCAGCTTGTCGACCGAGATCACCGCGGCCGGTTCGTCGAGCGTCACCGCCGGGGACACCGCGGCCAGCGCCTCGGCCAGGCCCTTGCGGCGCAGCAGGTCCGTCTTGTGCCGGGTGTCCGCCGCGAGCTGGTGGCGCAGCCGGGACCAGGCCTCCGCGAAGAACGCCTCGTCGCAGTCCCGGAGGAACTGCCGCAGCCAGCCCCGGATCCGGGGCGGGTCGGCCAGCAGCCGCTCGCTGAACCGCAGCTGCCGGGGCCCGCGCGCGGCGGCCAGCTCCAGGGCGCGGCGGCGCACCTCCGGGTCGGTCAGGGCCGTGGGCGCGCACTCGCCGTACCCGGTGGCGCAGGTGAACTCCAGCGCGGCGTCGACGAACTGCTCGTCCGACAGCTTGTCGAGCAGGTCCAGCTCCTCGGCGAGCGTGCCGCCCGGCAGCGTCCTGCGGTCCGGCAGGCCCGCGCAGGGCAGGAACAGGTCGGAGAACGTCGTGCGCCACAGGAAGTCCGCCTCGCACATCCGGTCGGCCAGATGCGGGTCGAGGCGGGCCGTCACGCCCGTCACCCAGCCCTGCAGGCCCGGATGGTGCGCCGGCTCGGACAGCGCGTGCAGCGCCATGCCGAGCTCGGCCAGGGGGGAGGGGACGACGGCGATCCTCTCCTGCCGCAGCCCCGTGATGTCGATGCGCACGCTCATGACCTCATGGTGCACCCGGCCACCGACAACGCCCCGTCGATTGACGGGGGCCGTCAATCGGCGCGACGTCCCGCACGGCACGGGCGCACGGTGGAACGACCGGGGCCGCCGCGGAGCCTTCGGACCTCCCCCTGCGGCCTCCCTCTCCCGTCCCGCGGAGGCCATCCACCATGAGCATCACGCAGCAGTACCTCCTCGACACCCACCGCGCCCGGTCCCTGGGCGAGGCCCCACCGCCCGAGCCGGGCACCCACGCGTGGCGGGTCGTGCGGGCACGGCGCGACGGACGGCGGTTCCGGGCCGTCCTTGCGGGCCGCCCGGTCCCGGCCGACCGTCCCGTCCGCCACCGGTTCCGGGCGGCCCTCGGCCGCTGGCGGCGGCGCCCTACCTGACCTGCTCCGGCAGCCGGGCCACGAACTCCCCGACCGCGGCCTTCACGTCCTCGGCCGTCCACTCCAGTGCGGCCGAGCGCACGTGCACCTCCGTGAGCGCCAGGTCCGGGCCGCGCCGGTCCCAGGAGCCGCCGAACAGGACGACGCCCGTCTCCTCGGCCGTGCGGACCGCCGCCTCGGCGAGGACGCCGGAGTCGTACGGCAGCCAGACCTGGAAGTCGTGGGTGTGCGGCACCCGCGGGTACACGCGTGCCCACGGCGTCCCGGCCGCGGCGAACCCCTCCCGCAGGGCCACGGCCACCACGCGCGCGTGCGCCACGTACTCCGGCAGCCGGGGCAGTTCCCGCTCCAGGCCGATCAGCGCCGACAGGGCGGTGGGGAACTGCTGGAAGACCAGGCCGCCGTACCGGTGCCGCCAGGCCTTCGCCTCGGCGACGAACTCCGCCGGGCCGGCGAGGGCCGCCCCGCCGAACGCCTCCAGGGACTTGTAGAACGACACGTAGACGCTGTCGGCCAGGCCGGCGATCTCCTCCAGGGACCGGCCGAGGTGCACGGTGGACTCCCACAGCCGGGCCCCGTCGAAGTGCACCACCGCGTCCCGCTCCCGCGCGGCCGCGACGACCTCGGTGAGCTCCTCCCAGGAGGGCAGCACGAAACCGGCGTCCCGCAGCGGCAGTTCCAGCATCAGCGCGCCGAACGGCTCCTCGAAGTCGCGGACCTCGGCGGCGGTCGGCAGCCGCGGCTCGCTCGTCACCCGCACCGGGCGCAGGCCGGCGACCTCGCTGAACGCGTTCCGCTCGTGCACCTCGGGGTGGCCGAGGGCGTGCAGGGCGACGGTCCGGTCGCCGGTGCGGCCCGCCCAGCAGCGCAGCGCCACCTGCTGGGCCATCGTGCCGGTCGGGAAGAAGGCGGCGGCCTCCGTGCCGAGCAGCCCGGCGACCTTCCGCTCCAGGGCCTCGACGACGCCGTCCCCGTACACGTCGGACAGCTCGTCGAGGTCGTACACGTCCTGCGCGCCGTCCAGCCGGGCCAGCCGCTCGCGGAGCGTCTGGTGGAAGCCGAAGCGCGCCAGCACCCGGTGGGCGCGCCGGTGGGCGGCCAGCCGCCGCTGCCGCAGCTGTGCCCCGGCATCCTCGTCCCGCACCCGCTCGTCCTGTTCCGCCGTGTCAGTCATGCCCCGGATCCTCCCCCGCGCGCGGGCGGCCCGGCACCCGCATTTCGGTGCGGGAGCCGGGCCCGCACGTCCGCCCGCGCCCCGTCCACCGGAACGCACTGGCTGTGGACGGCCGGACGCCCCCGGAACCGATCGCGTTAACATGACGAGAAATCGTCCGGTACCCGGAGCGGACTGGAACGGGAAGGCCGCCGTCGAGTGAACACAACCCCACAGCCAGACCCCAGGGACCGCCCCGCGCGGCTCGCCGTCGGCGTCGTCGGCGCCGGCCGCGTGGGACCCGCACTGGCCGCGTCCCTGCAGCTCGCCGGGCACCGCCCGGTCGCCGTGTCGGCGGTCTCCGACGCCTCCCGGCGCCGGGCCGCGCAGCTGCTGCCCGACGTGCCGGTGATGCCATCCGAGGAGGTCCTCGACCGGGCCGACCTGGTCCTGCTGACCGTCCCGGACGACGCCCTGCCGAAGCTGGTCGCGGGCCTCGCCGACACCGGTTCCGTACGGCCGGGGCAACTGCTCGTCCACACCTCCGGCCGGTACGGCGTGGGCGTGCTCGACCCCGCCCTGCGCGCGGGCGCGCTGCCGCTGGCCCTGCACCCGGCGATGACCTTCACGGGCACACCCGTGGACGTCCAGCGCCTGGCCGGCTGCTCCTTCGGCGTCACCGCGCCCGAGGAGCTGCGCCTGGCCGCCGAGGCCCTGGTCATCGAGATGGGCGGCGAGCCGGAGTGGGTCGCCGAGGAGAACCGGCCGCTCTACCACGCCGCCCTCGCCCTGGGCGCCAACCACCTGGTCACGCTGGTCGCGCAGTCGATGGAGCTGCTGAGCGCGGCCGGGGTGGCCGCCCCCGACCGGATGCTGGGCCCGCTGCTCGGCGCGGCCCTGGACAACGCCCTGCGCTCCGGCGACGCGGCCCTGACCGGCCCGGTGGCGCGCGGCGACGCGGGCACGGTCGCCGCGCACGTCACCGAGCTGCGCCGGCACGCCCCGCAGACCGTCGCCGGGTACCTGGCCATGGCCCGCGCCACCGCCGACCGGGCCCTGGCGCACGGCCTGCTGAAGCCCGAGCTCGCCGAGGACCTCCTCGGGGTACTCGCCGACGGGACCGACGGGACCCGAGGCACCGGAGGGGACGCCCGATGACCACCACCCTGCTGCGCACCGCCGGTGAACTGCACGCACGCGCGCGTACGGGCCGCCGCGCCGTGGTGATGACCATGGGCGCCCTGCACGAGGGCCACGCCACGCTGGTGCGCACGGCCCGCGGCATCGCCGGCCCCGAGGGCGAGGTCGTCGTCACCGTCTTCGTCAACCCGCTGCAGTTCGGCGCGGGTGAGGACCTCGACCGCTACCCGCGCACCCTGGACGCCGACGTCGAGCTCGCCGGGCAGGCGGGCGCCGACGTCGTGTTCGCCCCCTCCGTGGACGAGGTCTACCCCGGCGGCGAACCCCAGGTCCGCGTGACCGCCGGCCCCATGGGCGAGCGCCTGGAGGGCGCCTCCCGCCCCGGGCACTTCGACGGCATGCTCACGGTCGTCGCCAAGCTGCTGCACCTCACCCGCCCCGACGTCGCCCTGTACGGGCAGAAGGACGCCCAGCAGCTCGCGCTGATCCGCCGCATGGTGCGGGACCTGAACTTCGGCGTGGAGATCGTCGGCGTCCCCACCGTCCGCGAGGAGGACGGCCTGGCCCTGTCCAGCCGCAACCGCTACCTCTCGGCCCCCGAGCGGCGCACCGCCCTCGCCCTGTCCCGGGCGCTGTTCGCCGGCCAGGACCGGCACGCCGCGCAGGAGGCGCTGCGGGCCCGGGCCCGCGAAGTGCCCGCCACGCGCGCGCGTGCCGAGGCCCTCAGCGCCATCGGCGAGTCCCGCGCGGCGGCCGACGCGCACGCCGTGGCCACGGCCGTCCCGGGCGGCCCCGCCGCCGTCCGCGCGGCGGCCCGCCAGGTCCTCGACGAGGCCGCCCGCCTGGAACCGCCGCTCAAGCTGGACTACCTCGCCCTGGTCGACCCGTCCGACTTCACCGAGATCGGCGACGACTTCACCGGCGAGGCGGTCCTGGCCGTCGCCGCCCGGGTCGGGACGACCCGGCTGATCGACAACATCCCCCTCACCTTCGGATCCTTCGGAGCCGCCTCGTGACCACCACAGGCATACGACTGCACGCGCCCGCCCCCGGGTGGTCCATCGCCGCGGACGTGGTCGTCGTCGGCTCCGGCGTCGCCGGGCTGACCGCGGCCCTGCGCTGCGAGGCCGCGGGCCTGAGCACCGTGGTCGTCACCAAGGCCCGGCTCGACGACGGCTCCACCCGCTGGGCCCAGGGCGGCATCGCCGCGGCCCTCGGCGAGGGCGACACCCCCGAGCAGCACCTCGACGACACCCTGGTCGCCGGAGCGGGCCTGTGCGACGAGGAGGCGGTCCGCATCCTCGTCACCGAGGGGCCCGACGCCGTTCGCCGTCTCATCGGCACCGGCGCCCGGTTCGACGAGACCTCCGCGGGCGGACTCGAACTCACCCGCGAGGGCGGTCACCACCGCCGCCGCATCGCCCACGCCGGCGGCGACGCCACCGGCGCCGAGATCTCCCGCGCCCTGGTCGAGGCGGTCCGCGACCGCGGTGTGCGCACCGTCGAGAACGCGCTCGTGCTGGACCTCCTCACGGACGCCGAGGGCCGCACGGCCGGCGTCACCCTGCACGTCATGGGCGAGGGCCAGCACGACGGGGTCGGGGCGGTCCACGCCCCCGCCGTGGTCCTCGCCACCGGCGGCATGGGCCAGGTCTTCTCCGCCACGACCAACCCCTCGGTGTCGACCGGCGACGGCGTGGCCCTGGCCCTGCGCGCGGGCGCCGAGGTCAGCGACCTGGAGTTCGTCCAGTTCCACCCGACCGTCCTGTTCCTCGGCCCGGACGCCGAGGGCCAGCAGCCCCTGGTCTCCGAGGCGGTACGCGGCGAGGGCGCCCACCTGGTGGACGCCGACGGCGTGCGCTTCATGGCCGGACAGCACGAACTCGCCGAACTCGCCCCCCGGGACATCGTCGCCAAGGGCATCATGCGCCGCATGCAGGAACAGGGCGCCGAGCACATGTACCTGGACGCCCGCCACTTCGGCGCCGAGATGTGGGAGCACCGCTTCCCGACGATCCTGGCCGCCTGCCGCGCCCACGGCATCGACCCGGTCACCGAGCCCGTCCCGGTCGCCCCGGCCGCCCACTACGCCTCCGGCGGCGTCCGCACCGACTCCCGCGGCCGTACGACCGTCCCCGGCCTGTACGCGTGCGGCGAGGTCGCCTGCACCGGTGTGCACGGCGCCAACCGCCTGGCCTCCAACTCGCTCCTCGAAGGGCTCGTCTACGCCGAGCGGATCGCGGCCGACATCGCGGCGAGGGGCCTGCACGCGCGCGTGCCGCAGCCGCTGCCCCACCCCGTGATCCCCGAGCACCCCCTGCAGACCGCCGAGGCCCGCTTCACCATCCAGCGGATCATGACCGGCGGGGCCGGCGTCCTGCGCTCGGCGGAGTCCCTCACCAAGGCCGCCGACCAGCTGCAGCGCCTGCACACCGACGCGCGGGAGGCCCTCGCCGAGCACGGCAAGACGGCCGAGCCCGGCGTCGACACCTGGGAGGCCACCAACCTGCTGTGCGTGGCCCGCGTCCTGGTCGCCGCCGCCCGGCTGCGCGAGGAGACCCGGGGCTGCCACTGGCGTGAGGACCACCCCGAACGCGACGACGCGGCCTGGCGCCGCCACATCGTCGTACGCCTGAACCCCGACCGGAGCCTGGCCGTGCACACCACGGACACGACAGACTTCCCCGCGACCTTCCCGCCCCCCGCCCTCCAGGAGCAGTGACCGACGTGACCACCCCCGACCTTCCCCTCGTCCCGTCCGGAGGCTGCGGCGACGGCTGTGCCTGCGGCGCCGGCGAGGAGACGTACCTGGAGTGCGGCCTCGACCCCGCGCTCGCCCAGCTCCTGGCCGACGCCGGCCTCGACCCCGTCGAGGTCGAGGACATCGCCAACGTGGCCGTCCAGGAGGACCTGGCGCACGGCGTGGACGTGACCACGGTCGCGACCATCCCCGAGGACGCGGTCGCCACGGCCGACTTCACCGCCCGCGAGGCGGGCGTCGTGGCCGGACTGCGCATCGCCGAGGCCGTCATCTCGGTCGTCTGCGAGGAGGAGCTGGAGATCGAGCGCCACGCCGAGGACGGCGACCGCGTCGAGGCCGGCCAGAAGCTCCTGTCGGTCACCACCCGCACCCGCGACCTGCTCACCGCCGAGCGCAGCGCGCTGAACATCCTGTGCCGCCTGTCGGGCATCGCCACGGCCACGCGCGCGTGGGCGGACGTCCTGGAGGGCACCAAGGCCAAGGTCCGCGACACCCGCAAGACCACCCCCGGCCTGCGCAGCCTGGAGAAGTACGCGGTCCGCTGCGGCGGCGGCGTCAACCACCGCATGTCCCTCTCGGACGCGGCGCTGGTCAAGGACAACCACGTGGTCGCGGCGGGCGGCGTCGCCCAGGCCTTCCAGGCGGTCCGCGAGCGCTTCCCCGACGTCCCCGTCGAGGTCGAGGTCGACACCCTGCACCAGCTCCGCGAGGTCCTGGACGCCGGAGCCGACCTGATCCTGCTGGACAACTTCACGCCCGCCGAGTGCGCGGAGGCCGTCGCGATCGTCCGGGGCCGCGCCGCCCTGGAGGCCTCCGGCCGCCTCACCCTCGACAACGCCAAGGCCTACGCCGACACCGGCGTCGACTACCTGGCCGTCGGGGCCCTCACCCACTCCTCGCCGATCCTGGACATCGGCCTGGACCTGCGGCCGGCGGAGTAGGGGAGCGGGTACGGGCCATGCTGCTGACCATCGACGTAGGAAACACCCACACGGTCCTCGGCCTGTTCGACGGTGAGGAGATCGTCGAGCACTGGCGCATCTCCACGGACGCGCGCCGCACCGCCGACGAGCTGGCGGTCCTGCTCCAGGGCCTGATGGGCATGCACCCGCTGCTCGGCGACGAGCTGGGCGACGGCATCGACGGCATCGCCATCTGCGCGACCGTCCCCTCGGTGCTGCACGAACTCCGCGAGGTCACGCGCCGCTACTACGGCGACGTGCCCGCCATCCTCGTCGAACCGGGCGTCAAGACCGGCGTGCCGATCCTCATGGACAACCCCAAGGAGGTCGGCGCGGACCGCATCATCAACGCGGTCGCGGCCGTCGAGCTCTACGGCGGCCCCGCGATCGTCGTCGACTTCGGCACGGCGACGACGTTCGACGCGGTCAGCGCGCGCGGCGAGTACGTCGGCGGCGTCATCGCCCCCGGCATCGAGATCTCCGTCGAGGCCCTCGGCGTCCGCGGCGCCCAGCTCCGCAAGATCGAGGTGGCCCGCCCCCGCAGCGTGATCGGCAAGAACACGGTGGAGGCGATGCAGTCCGGCATCATCTACGGCTTCGCCGGCCAGGTCGACGGGGTCGTCAACCGGGTGGCCCGCGAGCTGGCGGATGACCCCGACGACGTCACCGTCATCGCCACGGGCGGGCTCGCGCCGATGGTCCTCGGCGAGTCGTCCGTCATCGACGAACACGAGCCGTGGCTGACCCTGATCGGGCTGCGTCTGGTGTACGAGCGGAACGTGTCGCGCATGTGAGCCGCCGGGGCGGCCCGTCCGCCCCGGCCCCTCGCGGGGCACCCCGCCCACCCGAGTGGTCCCCCGCGCCACACCCGCCCCCTATGTCGAAATTGTCTGATTAGCGCGTATCGTCGCCGCATGCCCACGCCCTACGGATCCCGCGGCGGCATGGCGTTCGGCGTGGAGGAGCTGCGTGTGCTCCGACGCGCTCTCGCCCTCGCCCTCCACCCCACGTCCGCCTCGTCCGACGACGTCCAGGACTGCCTCCGCCTCGCAGAGTCGCTCGACGAGGCGATGCGGGAGGGAGCGAGGCTGCGCGCCTTCCTGGTGGCCGACCTGGGCCGGTACCGCGCCGCCCTCCCCGGCACCGCCGCCGGTTACCTCACGCTCCTGGACGAGGCCCTGGCCGCCGGCTACCGCCCCCGCCCCGACGACCTCACCGCTCTGCGCGCCCTGCGCGGCAACCCCGCCGCAGCGGCCCTGCTGGACCGCTGCACGGTCACCCTCGTCACCACGAGCGGCCCCGCGCACCCGGACGCCCACCGCACCGTCCCCGCCGCCCGCACCCGGCTCCTGGCCCTGCCGGGCGGGGCCGCCGGGCAGCCCGAGAAGAAACCCGCCCGGAAGCCGCCGGAGCCCAAGCCCGCCCCCCGGCCCGCCCCGGCCCCGGCCCCCGGCGCGCCGAAGCCCTCCCGCCCCATCCCCACCCCGGGCGAGGTCTTCCCGCGCCGCAAGCCCGCCCCGCCACCCCCGTCGAACCCCCAGCAGCTCGCCGCGGGCTGACGTGGCTACCCTGGATCCATGGACTACGTCTCCGCGCTCCTGCCCCCGGTCGTCATGGCCGTCTTCTTCATCGGCGTGATCCGGGTGATCGTGAAGACACAGGGCGGCGCCAACAAGGCCAAGGAGGACGCGGCCGTCGACGCCGCCCTCTCGCGTGTGGAGGGTGCCCGGCAGCCCTCCGCGCCCGGCCCGGCCGCCGACGCCTGACCCCACCCCTCCCCCCGGCGTACGACTCCGCGGGGCCGCCGCACGGCGCCCGCACATTCGAGTCGTACGCCCTTTTTGTTCCCGTTCGCCGGTGAAGCGCACGTCCGCACGCCATTACGGGGATCTCCCACTATTGTTCTGAGGTGTGCCTCGCCCATTGGGAGAACTCGAAGACGCGGTCATGTCGCGGGTGTGGAAGTGGAACCGCCCGGTGACCGTTCGAGAAGTCCTGGAAGATCTTCAGAAGGAGCGGTCCATCGCCTACACCACGGTGATGACCGTTTTGGACAATCTCCACCAGAAGGGCTGGGTGCGCCGCGAGGCGGAAGGCCGCGCCTATCGATATGAGGCGGTCTCCACCCGCGCCGCCTACGCCGCCGCCCTGATGAACGACGCCTGGTCGCAGAGCGACAACCCCGCCGCCGCTCTCGTCGCCTTCTTCGGCATGATGAGCGAGGAACAGCGGCAGTCTCTCAGCGATGCCGTACGGATCGTCCAGGGTCCGGAAACCCAGGAACCGACCGAACCGTCGGAATCCGCGCCGGCCCGGGAACCCGCGACCGAGACGGAACAGGCGGAACAGCCGGAACAGGCGGACCCCGTGCAAGGCTCCCCGGAGAACCCCGCCTCCGCTCAGGGGCCCGGCGGGCGATAGCGTCCGTTCATGTCCGCGAAGAGCCCCGATGTCCCCGCAAAAGCCATCACCGTCCGACGGGCCCGCACCAGCGATGTCCCGGCCGTGCGCCGTCTGCTTGACGCCTACGTCCGCGGGGGCATCCTCCTCGACAAAGCAACGGTGACCCTTTACGAGGACATCCAGGAGTTCTGGGTCGCGGAACGCGACGACAACGCCGAGGTCGTCGGCTGCGGCGCCCTGCACGTGATGTGGGAAGACCTCGCGGAAGTGCGCACTCTCGCGGTGAAGCCGGGCCTGAAGGGCGCGGGCGTCGGGCACCGGGTGCTGGAGAAGTTGCTGCAGACCGCCCGCTGGCTCGGCGTTCGCCGGGTTTTCTGTCTGACCTTCGAAGTCGACTTCTTCGCCAAGCACGGCTTCGTGGAGATCGGCGAGACCCCGGTCGACACGGATGTCTACGCGGAGCTGCTGCGTTCCTATGACGAGGGCGTCGCGGAGTTCCTCGGTCTCGAACGAGTGAAACCGAACACCTTGGGCAACAGCCGGATGCTTCTGCATCTGTGATCGCCGAGGCCGACAACAGACCGGCCACAACTGGGCCCGCCCCGTTCGGCAAGGCATATTCAGCGCCGCCGCCCCTGCCCCGGTGCCCTATGTCCGAAACGCGCACGTTTCCGGTCGGGACCGGGGCTACCGGTCTCTGCCGAGGGTTTGTGTTTTTCCGGCAAAAGCGGTTTGCTTTCCGAGGTACTGCAGTACTGCATATAACAGGGGACGGCGATACGGCGGACGCCGGCACACCCCGGCCCTGAAGATATCGATGAAAGGAAATCCGGTGGCACAGAAGGTTCAGGTCCTTCTTGTCGACGACCTCGACGGCGGCGAGGCGGACGAGACCGTGACGTTCGCGCTGGACGGCAAGACGTACGAGATCGATCTCACCACCGCCAATGCGGACAAGCTCCGCGGCCTTCTCGAGCCTTACGTGAAGGGCGGTCGTCGTACCGGAGGCCGTGCTTCGGGCGGGCGTGGAAAGACGCGCGCAGCTTCGGGCGGCAGCCAGGACACCGCGGCGATCCGCGCCTGGGCGAAGGAGAACGGTTACGAGGTCAACGACCGCGGCCGCGTTCCGGCGACCATCCGCGAGGCCTACGAGAAGGCCAACGGCTGAACGGCGGCACTACCGACCCTGCGCACGCAAGGCCGGCGGCCGGGCGCACGCGCGCCCCAGCCGGGCCCGGAGGCACTGCGTGGCCACCGTGTCCACCAGCCGCACGAGATCGGGGGCGTCTCCACCGCCCCCCAACGCCGACAGCGTCGGCAGCGAGGCCTCGACCTCGCATCCCGGCTCGGGGGGCCGCAGCCACACGGCGGCCCCCTGGGAACCGGGCCGGCCCAGGGGAAGCGGCCGGCCGGCACCCGGGCCGGGCAGTCGCGGCGACGGCACGCCCGTAGGGGCGGGGGACGACGGGGCATGCGCCCGCACGGGCTGCGGCGGACCCGTATCCGGGGAACGCGCCGGAGACGCGCCGGCGGGTGACCGTGCGCCCGTCTCCTCGACAGCCGGTGACGCCGAAGCGGACGCGGGCTGCGGCGGCGCCTCCATGACCGCGCCCGAGCCGAGTGCCCTCAGTCCCAGCGGCAGCGCGCCCCAGTCCAGCCACTCCAGCAGCCCCGGCAGTTCCTCCGCGCTGCCCGCGGCCACCAGCAACTGCAGGCGGTCGCCCCGGGTGGCCACCGGAGTGCGCGGCCCCAGGCGCCGCAGCGCGGCCGGTCCCGCCTCCGCCGGTACCTCCAGGACGTCGAAACGCACCCCGAGCACCAGCGACACGGGGGCCCCGGGCGCCGTCGGCCAGCCCAGCTCGTCCTCGTACCACCGCCGGACCGGGCAGCGGCCGGGGGGCGGGACCACGGCGGGTGTACGGGCGGTCACGGAGGGGTGGGCGCCGGACATGCCACGTGCAACCGCCGAGGGGGCGTGCGGGTTACGCTGGGTTGACTTTGTGTGCTGATGTGAGCGCACTGCGTGGCGAAACGGGGGCGTGCGGGGGGTGCGGGGAGGCGCAAGGTTGTTCGCCCGTAGCGGAGGGAACGGGGGCGCTCGGCATGGACTGTCGGTCCCCACGGGTAAGACATCCCTAGTGGGAGGGGGCGACACGCAGGAAAGGCCGTCTCACGTTCGCCATCGGCGTACTGGCGAGTGGGGTATCTGCCTGGCCTGCGGGAACATCGTCTCGCACCATCGGGTTGGAGCAGATGTCGGCGTTCGGGGTCAGGAGGCCAAGGACGGTGTCGGCAGTTGGAATGAGCGGTCCCCGCTTGCGGGACTAAGCTGCGGAAGGACAGGGAGGGGAAGTTCCCCCCACTGCCTGACCGCTCTGAGGAGCGATTAACGATGTTCGAGAGGTTCACCGACCGCGCGCGGCGGGTTGTCGTCCTGGCTCAGGAAGAAGCCCGGATGCTCAACCACAACTACATCGGCACTGAACACATCCTCCTGGGCCTGATCCACGAGGGTGAAGGTGTCGCCGCCAAGGCCCTTGAGAGCCTCGGGATTTCGCTCGAGGCGGTCCGCCAGCAGGTGGAGGAGATCATCGGCCAGGGCCAGCAGGCCCCGTCCGGGCACATCCCCTTCACCCCCCGTGCCAAGAAGGTCCTGGAGCTGTCGCTCCGCGAGGCCCTTCAGCTGGGCCACAACTACATCGGCACGGAGCACATCCTGCTCGGCCTGATCCGCGAGGGCGAGGGCGTCGCCGCCCAGGTCCTGGTCAAGCTGGGCGCAGATCTGAACCGTGTGCGGCAGCAGGTCATCCAGCTGCTCTCCGGTTACCAGGGCAAGGAGACCGCCACCGCCGGTGGTCCTGCGGAGGGCACGCCCTCCACGTCCCTGGTCCTCGACCAGTTCGGCCGGAACCTCACCCAGGCCGCTCGTGAGTCCAAGCTCGACCCGGTCATCGGGCGCGAGAAGGAGATCGAGCGGGTCATGCAGGTGCTGTCCCGCCGTACCAAGAACAACCCGGTGCTGATCGGTGAGCCCGGCGTCGGCAAGACCGCCGTCGTCGAGGGCCTCGCCCAGGCCATCGTCAAGGGCGAGGTGCCCGAGACCCTCAAGGACAAGCACCTCTACACCCTGGACCTCGGCGCGCTGGTCGCCGGCTCCCGCTACCGCGGTGACTTCGAGGAGCGCCTGAAGAAGGTGCTCAAGGAGATCCGCACCCGCGGCGACATCATCCTGTTCATCGACGAGCTCCACACGCTGGTCGGTGCGGGTGCCGCCGAGGGCGCCATCGACGCGGCCTCGATCCTGAAGCCGATGCTGGCCCGCGGTGAGCTGCAGACCATCGGTGCGACCACGCTCGACGAGTACCGCAAGCACCTGGAGAAGGACGCGGCCCTGGAGCGCCGCTTCCAGCCCATCCAGGTCGCGGAGCCGTCCCTGCCGCACACGATCGAGATCCTCAAGGGTCTGCGTGACCGCTACGAGGCCCACCACCGCGTCTCCATCACCGACGAGGCGCTGGTCCAGGCCGCCACCCTGGCCGACCGGTACATCTCGGACCGCTTCCTGCCGGACAAGGCGATCGACCTGATCGACGAGGCCGGTTCCCGGATGCGCATCCGCCGGATGACCGCGCCGCCGGACCTGCGCGAGTTCGACGAGAAGATCGCCGGTGTCCGCCGGGACAAGGAGTCCGCGATCGACTCGCAGGACTTCGAGAAGGCCGCCTCCCTGCGCGACAAGGAGAAGCAGCTCCTCGCCGCCAAGGCCAAGCGGGAGAAGGAGTGGAAGGCCGGCGACATGGACGTCGTCGCCGAGGTCGACGGCGAGCTGATCGCCGAGGTCCTCGCGACCGCCACCGGTATCCCGGTCTTCAAGCTGACCGAGGAGGAGTCCTCCCGCCTGCTGCGCATGGAGGAGGAGCTCCACAAGCGGGTCATCGGCCAGAACGACGCCGTCAAGGCGCTGTCGAAGGCGATCCGCCGTACGCGTGCCGGTCTGAAGGACCCCAAGCGCCCCGGTGGCTCGTTCATCTTCGCCGGCCCGTCCGGTGTCGGTAAGACCGAGCTGTCCAAGGCGCTCGCCGAGTTCCTGTTCGGCGACGAGGACGCGCTGATCTCCCTCGACATGTCGGAGTTCAGCGAGAAGCACACGGTCTCGCGCCTCTTCGGTTCGCCCCCCGGCTACGTGGGCTACGAGGAGGGCGGCCAGCTGACGGAGAAGGTCCGCCGCAAGCCGTTCTCGGTCGTCCTCTTCGACGAGGTCGAGAAGGCCCACCCGGACATCTTCAACTCGCTGCTGCAGATCCTGGAGGACGGTCGCCTGACCGACTCCCAGGGCCGGGTCGTGGACTTCAAGAACACGGTCATCATCATGACGACCAACCTCGGCACCCGGGACATCTCCAAGGGCTTCAACCTGGGCTTCGCGGCCTCGGGCGACACGAAGACCAACTACGAGCGCATGAAGAACAAGGTCCAGGACGAGCTCAAGCAGCACTTCCGGCCCGAGTTCCTCAACCGCGTCGACGACGTGGTCGTCTTCCCGCAGCTCAGCCAGGACGACATCCTCCAGATCGTCGACCTGATGATCGGCAAGGTGGACGAGCGCCTGAAGGACCGGGACATGGGCATCGAGCTCTCCCAGTCCGCCAAGGAGCTGCTGTCCAAGAAGGGCTACGACCCCGTGCTGGGTGCGCGTCCGCTGCGCCGCACCATCCAGCGCGAGATCGAGGACTCGCTGTCGGAGAAGATCCTCTTCGGCGAGCTCCGCCCCGGCCACATCGTGGTCGTGGACACGGAGGGCGAGGGCGAGGCCAAGACCTTCACCTTCCGCGGCGAGGAGAAGTCGGCCCTGCCGGACGTCCCGCCGATCGAGCAGGCGGCCGGCGGCACGGGTCCGAACCTGAGCAAGGACGCGTAAGCGTCACGGCCACCAGGCCACGAAGGACCGGTGCTCTCCGGAGCGCCGGTCCTTTTCGCGTGCCCTCGGGCCGGGCGGCCCGTGCCCCGCTCGGAGATCAGGCCCGGCCGGCCGACGGCATCACCCGTCTGTTGACGCGGATCACCAGTCCGGGGTGACCGTGCAGCGGGGTCAGGTCGAGGGGGGCGTTCTCGTCGCACTCGATGCGGAGCCGGGTGAGGGACGGGAACACTCGCGCCAGATCCCCGGCCGACCCGCCGTGAGTGACGCCTCTGACCGTGAGGGTGCGGATGGCCGGCAGCGGCTCCAGCTCCCGGGGGCGACGCCGCCGGCCCGCCTCCTCATCGTTCAGGGGCGGCGGGGCGACCTGGCGCGGCAGCTTCAGCGAGTTGATCGAGAAGTCCAGCTCGGTGAGCGCCGGGGCACGGGAGGCCGCCAGGAGGAGGGCGTACGCGTGGCAGTCGCCCCGTACGACGAGGCTCCTGAGGGCCGGCCACTGTGTGAGGTCGTTGATCATCATGGTGGTCTGACTGCTGACGTGGAGCCTCTGCACCGTCGGATGACCCGCCGGCAGCGGGATCTTGCTGTCGAGCAACGTCCCGACCAGCGACAAGCGGGTCAGCTGTGCGAGGTCCCGCAGGGGGGCGAGGTCCGATTTCTGCATCTCGTGGAGCTCCAGGCACAGGGAGTCGAGCGGCAGTCCTCCGAGGGCGGACAGCTTCCTCGCCCGTGGACAGCCGCTGAGCGACAGGGATGTCAGCCCGGACAGCTTGCGCACGAACGAGAGATCGTTCAGCAGTGGGTTCTCACGGATGTCGAGCCTGCGGATGCCGTCGTCCGGTAGCGCCACGGCAAGGTCCGCTCCGGTGATCGGCATGTCGATGAAGACGCGTCCGACAGGGCCGCAGAAGCGCAGGGCGGAGACCATGGCGGCGTTGATGACGGTGACCTCGGCATCCTCCAGCGGCACATGGGCGAGGACCTGGCGGGCGTAGTCTTCCGCCGGGTAACGCGGCCAGGTCGCGATCAGCGCCCCGCGCACCTCGGGTGAAGGGTGCCCGGCGAACCGCCGGAGCAGGGGCAGTGAAGCCGGGCCCCCGATGTCACGGATCATGTGGATGACCGACTGGGCCTCGTCGGCGTCGAGGTCCCGGGGGTCGGGCACCAGCGGCAGCACATAGGAGCCGAGGGAGGTCAGTTTGGCTGTGCTGGTGGCGTCTCGCGGCGGGATCAGGGCGCGGATGCGGTCCGCGATCCGTTCGCGAACTTCCTCGTTCAGTACCACGGCGCTGAGCGCGCACCGGGCGGCCAGCAGATGGATGTCGCCGCGGACCTGGGGATCCTGCGTTTCGTCGCCCTTCTTGATCAGCCCTTCGACGAGTCGGCGGACCTCGCCCCGGTGGCAGTGCCCCACGGCCAGCAGGACGATGTCCTGCCATTCCTCGTCGGCCGCATGGCTCAGCAACTCGCCCAAGCCGTCGCTCTCCTGGAGCTCCTTTGCCGCGAGGTAGTCCTGGAAGGTGCGGTGGATGAACTGGATGGTGGTCTCGTTGCGTTCCTGCAGCAGGCCGCTGCGGTTGAGCAGATGAGTCAGGACAGCAGCGGCCGAACCCTGCTGCCGTACCTGGGGCATGCCCCGCATGGCGAGGTCGATCTGATGCTGCGCCTGCTGGTGGTTGAACTCGGCGTACCCGCCGCGGGCCAGCCAGGCCGCGATCCGCTGAAGCAGTTGCTGGTGCTCCTCGACACCGAGGGCGATCCCCTCCGGCGTGCCGACCCGGCGCAGGGTGTCCCTGCTGCCCAGCAGCATGGTGAGGGCCGCGTTGTACAGCGACCAGCGGGTTTCCGGGAGGAAGCCCCTGCGGCGCCGGTGCAGTGCACAGACCACCGCCGCCAGCAGCGGGGTGCGGGAGAGATTGAGCAGGGTGGGATTGCGCCCGAGCTCCTCTCCCAGAGCAGCCTCCAGCACACGGAGGTTCTTGTCCTCGGCGGCGGCCCGGTGCGCATCGCGGAATCCCGCGCACTCCAGGCGGGCGGCTGCGTGCCACGCCCTGGAAAAGGCCAGGATGTCCTCGTCCCGCATGGGCAGGAGCCGGAGTTCCTCGAAGTTCTCGGAGCTGAGCCAGTCGGCGGCCACGGCAAGGGGCCGTACGGTGACCAGGCAGCGGTTGTGCGGATACATCGCCAGCAGATCGGCCAGGCGGCGCCGGGCGTCCTCCCGGTCTGCGGGCGGTACCTCGTCCATGCCGTCGACCAGGAACAAGGCCCGTCCGGCCTCCATGACACGGCGGGCCCAGCCCTGCGGTGCCTCGTCGATCTGGAGCTCGGCGACGGTGGCCAACTCCTGCGGTCGCGGGAAGGACATGGCCCGGGACAGCAGGCTGCGCATGGGGATGACGAAGGGAACCAGGTCGTTCAGCTCTGCGAGTTCGTGATCGAGAGCGCCGCATGCCGCGTGTGACGCGAGCCACCACACCAGTGTGGTCTTGCCCGCGCCGGCCTCGCCCCGCAGCACCGTTCGGGGCCGGTCGGCCAGCAGCTCGTTGATCCTGCGGGGAACGGAGACGGCTCTGGACACCGGCACGTCCTCCCGACCTGCCGGGACGGAGATGGCCTCCAGGCTCAGGTAGGCGGTGTCGAGGTCCCAGTTCGTCTCGGTGGTGCCCAGTTCGTCGATCCCGAAGATCTCGATCTTGCGGTACCGGGTCTTCAGGGCGCGCGCGTAGTGCTGCTCGAACCGTTCGTCCTCCAGGTGATGTCCGGGCACGACGGTCTCCAGCACCGGTGGCACATGGCCCTGATCCGCGCCCATCACGTGGCGCGGGAATCCCGGGGCTTCCAGAATGCGCTGCACCGGGACCGCCTCGACCCGTCGGTGATCTCGCCCCTGCGGGACCTGGGTGACCACGCCGATCAGCACCGAACCGGCGAACACCGGGGCGCCGGACAGTCCCGCGAAGGGAGACTCACCAGGCTGGGGGGCGGTGACCGGAGCCCGGTCGAACTCGCACACCAGCATCGTCCTGATCCGTCCCGCCATCGGCAGGACCGTGCCGGTGAGCTGGTCGTACTCCAGCTGGTCGTCCGGACCGAAGCGCTGGACGGCGGGAAACCCGACGACCTGGCAGCCGGGGAGCGGATCGGGCGAGCCGACGACTCCCCAGCGCAGCCTGGCGAGCGCCCACCGCTCCGGATCGACCAACTCCTCGCCTGTGAGCAGAAGAGCCACGTCGCTCTTCTCGTCCTGCCACACCGCCCGGCTCGGCAGGGGCTGCTCGCTCTCCGGATGGACCGTGCGGATCCATTCCCTGTTACGCAACACATGGGCGCTCGTCAGGACCAGCCGGGGCGACAGCATGACTCCGCTGCCCTGCGATCCGGCCAGCACCACCACGGACCGCTCGACGGCCGAGCGCAGCATCACCGGGCTGAGGGGGTGCCGTTGCCGAACGCGCCGACGCTTCCCTCCGTCTCGTTGCCGACCTTCAGGGGCGCACCGGTTCGGACTTCCCGCGCGCGCAACGTGAAGGAGACCTTGTGGGTACGGCTGTCGGTCCTCGTACCGTCCGCCCCCGCGTCGACGACCCAGGCTCTCACCTTGGCGCCGGCCTTGCGCTCCTTGCGGATCTCGACGGTGAACTCCATCTGGATGTCGCCGAGTTCGAAGACGATGTCGTGCCCGGCCGAACGTCGGGCAGCGGTCAGCAGTTCGTCACGGACGCTCTGCACGGCGTCCGAGAGGTCGATGCGTGACTCGTCGGCAGCATTCATGGGGCCCCCTTCAGCCGCGTCCCGGCCGCCGCGCGGCCGTACGGCCCGCACTGCGTCGTGGGGCCGGCACTCGAAGGTACCGGCCCCACGACGTGCGCGTCGGCGGTCCGCCCAAAGCGTGACCTCGATCCGGGTGGGTCAGGACAGCTGCCCGTCGTAGTCCGGCAGCTTGTAGGTGCGCTCGGCGTGGCCGCCGGAGAGGTCGGTGGCGCTGTTGCCGATGTTCGCGATGATCGTGTAGCCCTTCTTCTCGATGTCCGCGCGCTGGGCCGTCTTGTAGTCGGCGACGTTCTTGAAGAGGTCCACGAAGCCGCGGACGTAGAGCCCGGAGACCCGGTAGCCGCTCTGCTTCAGGTTGTAGTCGGTGAACGAGTAGATGATCCCCGGGCGGGCGGTCACGAAGAACACGGCGACGCCGCGGTCCTGGGCGTATCTGGCGGCCTCCAGGACCGGCTTGTTGGCCGGCTGCGGGTAGCTGAAGCCGAAGTCGGTCTCCAGCGCCGTGTTGTCGATGTCGAGGACGATGGCCTGCTTCTCGCCCGGCTTCGGGGCCGCGATCCGCTGCTTCAGGTACGGCAGCGCCTGGTCCATCACCGCCTGGCAGTCCTTCTGCCAGGTGGCGTAGTCGACGTCCGCGGCGGCGGCCGTGGTGGCGGCGACGGCCGTGGAGGCGCGGGTGGGGGTCGCGGCGTCGGCCGGTGCGGCCATCGCCATCAGGGCGGCCGCCGAGACGGCGGTGACGGATGCGCGGCGCAGCCAGGGGCGTCGGGTCTGCATGTCGTGGGGGTCCTCTCACGTCAATGACGCTGCCAACATGTCGTGTGCATGTTCGTGGGCGAGGGTGGCGCGAGGGGAACCGTAGGGTTACCGGACGGTAGGTGCCTAGAGGCCTGCGCCACATTTCCGGGAGAACCGGAGAGGGGCGCCGGTGACATGCCGCACAGGCGATATGTCCGTTACTACCTGGAATAGTGCTGAGCGGGCCGGGAGGAAGCGGACATCGGTCCCGCGAAAGGGGCGGAAGTGCAGGCTCATGACCTGATTCATCCCGAATGGCGGGTGTGTCAAGAGACGTAGAACACTGAACTAAATTACTAACTTCTGTCGTAGATCACGCTTTTGGGGGTTTGTCGGACCGCGGGTTACCAAGGGATGGCCATACGGCGAGCGACTGCCCGCCGGGTGGTTTTCTCCGTCCCCTTCCCCATGAGGTTTCGATGTCCCAGCGCGTCACGTCCCGTTCCCCCCGTACGTCCCAGCTCCGCACCCGTGCGACCGTGCTGGCCGCCGGCCTCGGTGTCTCGGTCGCACTGGGAGCCGGGGTCGCGTCCGCCGCCGACACCACGGCCGCATCCGGTGTCGCCAGTGCCGTCCAGGCGCAGGCCGCCGCCCAGGCCAAGGCCGCCAAGGCCGAGGCCGTGAAGGCAGAGAAGGCCGCCAAGGCGGCCGCTGCGAAGAAGGCGGCCGTGCAGAAGGCGGCCAAGAAGGCCAAGCCGTCCTGGGTCGACCCGGTGAAGAAGTACAAGCTCTCCGCGAGCTTCGCCCAGAACGGCGGCATGTGGCAGTCCACCCACAGCGGTCAGGACTACGCCGTCCCGAGCGGCACCCGGGTCGTCGCCGCCCACGGCGGCACCGTCGTCAAGGCCGGCGGCAACGGCGCCGGTGACGGCCCCGCGTACGGCAACGCCGTCGTGATCAAGCACGGCAACGGCACGTACTCCCAGTACGCCCACCTGTCGAAGGTCAAGGTCAGCGTCGGCCAGGTCGTCAAGACCGGCCAGGAGATCGCCCGGTCCGGCAACACCGGCAACTCCAGCGGTCCGCACCTGCACTTCGAGATCCGTACGACCCCGAACTACGGCTCGGCGGTCGACCCGGTGAAGTTCCTGCGCGCCAAGGGCGTCAAGGTCTGATCCGGCCCCGCGCTCCCCGGGACCCTCAGGAGCCCCCGGCTCCTCGGTGGGCCTGGGTCACCAGGTCCGTGGCGACCTCGAGGACGGCCCTGTGCCGTTCCTCGGGGTCGTCTCCCACGTCCTGGAGCAGGAACATCCCGGCGTGCAGCGTGAAGATCGCGCTGGCGCAGCGGACCTGGTCGACCAGGTCCGCGTCCGGGTCGACGATGATGTCGCGCAGGCTGTGGACGCGTGCCTTGAACGACTCGCCGATCCGCAGGTCCCGCACCGACGCCTGGTTGTCGTGCATGAAGCGGAACAGCGGTGCCGCCTGGGCGAGCGCGTCGGCGTAGCGGCGGATGATCTCCTGCTTCGTCTCCAGCGTGTGCGGCCGGCTCCGGCCCCAGTCGATGAGGTCCTCGATCGGCTGCGTGAGGTCCTCGAAGATGCTGACGAGGATCTCTTCCTTCGTCTTGAAGTGGTAGTAGAGCGCCGCCTTGGTGACGTCCAGGCGCTCGGCGATCTCCCGCAGGGACGTCTTCTCGTAGCCCTGCTCCGCGAAGAGTTCGAGGGCCACGTCCTGGATGCGCCGGCGGGTGTCCCCGCGGCGCCGCTGCCTGGTGCCGTCCATGGTGCCGCCCATCCTCCTACGCCGCCCGCTTTCCATAAAACTTACTTGACGCCCGGCTAGTTTCGCCGCTAGCTTCCCGAGTGTAGTAACTAGCCGGTCGGCAAGTAAGTAGCGGTTGCCGGGGGAGTGGGAAGCGATGGCGGACACAACGGATGAAACAGCGGCGGCCGACGCCGCCACCGGGGGGAAACAGCCCAGGAGCGTGCGGGTCGTGCTCCTCGCGCTGATGATCGCGATGATGCTCGCGATGCTCGACAACATGATCATCGGTACGGCGATGCCGACGATCGTCGGTGAGCTGGGCGGGCTCGAACACCTCTCGTGGGTGGTCACCTCGTACACGCTCGCCACCGCCGCCTCCACCCCGCTGTGGGGCAAGCTCGGCGACATGTACGGCCGCAAGGGCACGTTCCTGTCGTCGATCGTGCTGTTCCTGATCGGCTCGGCGCTCAGCGGCATGGCCCAGGACATGGGCCAGCTCATCGGCTTCCGCGCGGTCCAGGGCCTGGGCGCCGGCGGTCTGATGGTCGGCGTCATGGCGATCATCGGCGACCTGATCCCGCCCCGGGAGCGCGGCAAGTACCAGGGCATGATGGCCGGCGTCATGGCGCTGGCGATGATCGGCGGCCCGCTGGTCGGCGGCACGATCACCGACAACTGGGGCTGGCGCTGGGCCTTCTACATCAACCTGCCGCTCGGCGTCGTCGCGCTGGTGGCCGTCAGTGCCGTGCTGCACCTGCCGAAGAAGCGGGCGCAGGCGCGGATCGACTACCTGGGCGCCGTGCTGCTGACCGTCGGCATCACCGCGATCGTGCTGGTGACCACGTGGGGCGGCACCGAGTACGCCTGGACCTCCGCGCGGATCATGGAGCTGATCGGCATCGGCGTCGCCGCGCTGGTCGGGTTCGTGTTCTGGCAGACGCGGGCCGCCGAGCCGGTCCTGCCGCTGCACATCTTCCGCAGCCGCAACTTCACGCTGATGTCGGTCATCGGCTTCATCACGGGCTTCGTGATGTTCGGCGCCACGCTGTTCCTGCCGTTCTACCAGCAGGCCGTTCAGGGCGCGTCCGCGACCAACTCCGGGCTGCTGCTCCTGCCGATGCTCGGCGCGATGCTCGTGACGTCGATGGTGGCCGGGCGGGTGACCACGAACACCGGCAGGTACAAGGTCTTCCCGGTGCTCGGCAGCGCGCTGATGATCGTCGGCCTGTACCTGCTGTCCACGATGGACACGGGCACCTCGCGGTTCACCTCCGGCGTCTTCATGGCCGTGGTCGGCCTCGGCATGGGCTGCCTGATGCAGATCACCATGCTGGTCGCGCAGAACAGCGTGGAGATGAAGGACATGGGCGTCGCGTCCTCGTCCACGACGCTCTTCCGCACGCTCGGTTCCTCCTTCGGCGTCGCGATCATGGGCGCGCTGTTCAACCACCGCGTCCAGGACGTCATGGCCGAGCGGGCCGGGGCGCTCGGGTCCAAGGTGACCGAGCAGTCCGCCCAGCTCGACCAAGCGGGCCTGGCCAAGCTGCCGGAGGCGGCCCGGGAGGCCTACCAGCACGCGGTCTCCGCCGGCACGCACTCGGCGTTCCTGCTCGGCGCCGCGGTGGCCGTCCTCGCCCTGGCGGCGGCGGTCTTCGTGAAGGAGGTGCCGCTCAAGGGCGCGGGCCCCACGGCGGCGGAGGACGGCAAGGCCGGCGGCCCGGCGGCCCCGGCGCCGGTGGTGGAGGCGGTCTGACCGGCGCCCACCGGGTGCGACGACCGCCGGCCGGCCGGCACAGCGGCCGGCCCGCAGGCCGCTGTGCCGGCCGGCCCACAGGCCCCCGGGGTTCCGCCCCGGGGGCTTCGCCGTCCCCGGCCGCTCATGCCACCGCGCACCAGGGGTCCCTGTCCGCCTTCGCGGGCCCGAGGCCCCTGCTCGCCTCCACGCGCCTGCCCGCCGCCGCGCACCCGGCCCCCGTGCTCGCCTCCGCGCACCGGCCCCCTGCCCGCCTCCGCGCACCCGGCCCCCGTGCTCGCCTCCGCGCACCGGCCCCCGTGCTCGCCTCCGCGCCTGCCCGCCTCCGCGGGCCCGAGGCCCCTGCTCGCCTCCGCGCCTGCCCGCCGCCGCGCACCCGGGGCCCCTGCCCGCCTCCGCGCACCGGCTCCCTGCCCGCCTCCGCGGCCCGGGGCCGGTGCCGCCGCGGCCCCGAGCCGTTGTCAGACCCCCGTGCCACCATCGGGCGCATGGACAAGATGCGGCAGGTCCGGCTCGCCAAGGACGCCATGGACCGGGACTGGGCCGACCCCGGGCTCGACCTGGACACCGTCGCCGCGCACGCCGGGTACTCGCGGTACCACTTCCTCCGCGCCTTCAAGGAGGCGTACGGCGAGACCCCCGGCCAGTACCTCACGCACCGCAGGATCGAGCGGGCCGAGGACCTGCTGCGCACGGCGAACCTCACGGTGACGGAGATCTGCCACCTGGTCGGCTTCAGCAGCGTCGGCACGTTCACGACGCGCTTCAAGGCGTGGACGGGCCTGACGCCCACCGAGTACCGCGCCGCGCACGTCGGCCGCGGAGCCGCCCTCATACCGGGCTGCTACGCCATGCTCTGGGCCGGCGGCTTCCGCTCCGCCCCGGCCCCGCCTCGGCCCGGCAGCGCAATTCCGGAGAAGCGCGCCGGTGCCCCCGCTGCCTACCGTGGCAGGGCAAGCACCGACCGGCCGCGACGCAGCAGGAGCACGCCATGATCAAGGGTCTCGCCATCTCGACCGTCTGGGTCCTCGACCAGGACCGGGCCAAGGAGTTCTACACGGAGAAACTGGGCCTGGAGGTCCGTACGGACATCACCATGGGCGAGGGCGGCATGCGCTGGCTCACGGTCGGCTCCCCGCACCAGCCCGACGTCGAGTTCACCCTGATGGTGCCCGGCGGCCCCGCGATGGACCCCGAGTCCGCCGAGATGCTCAGGAAGCTGGTGACGAAGGGCGCGCTCGGCGCGGGCGTGTTGACCACCGACGACATCCACGGCGACTACCGCAAGCTCAAGGACCGGGGCGTGGAGTTCCTCCAGGAGCCGCAGGAGCGCCCGTACGGCACGGAGGCGCTGTTCCGCGACGACTCCGGCAACTGGTTCTCGTTCACCCAGCCCCGCGAGGGCGGCCTCGACCTGGATCAGGACTGGTCCTGCTGACCGCGGCGGTCTACGAGGCCGGCAGCATCGGGTAGCTCCCCGTGTTCGTCGGCGCGTGCTCCGGCAGCCACAGCACCGCCACCGCGCCCTCGGCCGGTACGCCCTCGGGCGCACCCGGCGTGCGGACGTTGCGGAAGGTCAGCCGGGCGCCCAGCACCCGGGCCTGCCCGGCCGCGATCGTCAGGCCGAGGCCGTGGCCGTGCCCGGCGCGGTCCCTGCTGCCGGTGCGGAAGCGGCTCGGGCCCTCGGCGAGCAGGTCCTCCGGGAAGCCCGGGCCGTGGTCGCGGACCCGGATGACCCGGCCCTCGACGGTGACCTCGACGGGCGGCTTGCCGTGCCGGGCCGCGTTGGCCAGCAGGTTGAACAGCACGCGCTCCAGCCGCCGCGGGTCGGTGGTGACCTCCGACTCGTGCACGATCCGCACCTCGACGTCCGGGTCCTTGGCCGCCACCCGCCGGGCGACGAACTCGCCCAGCATGAGGTCCTGCAGCTCCGCCCGTTCCGAGGCGCCGTCCAGGCGGGCCACCTCCAGCACGTCCTCGACGAGGGTGCGCATGGCCTTGGCCCGGTCCAGCACCAGCTCGGTCGGGCGGCCCGGCGGCAGCAGCTCGGCGGCGGTCAGCAGCCCGGTCACCGGCGTGCGCAGCTCGTGCGCGATGTCGGCGGTGACCCGCCGCTCGGCCTCGATGCGCTGGCGCAGGGCGTCCGCCATGGCGTCCACCGCGCTCGCCAGGTCGTCGGTCTCGTCCCGCACGACCCCGCCCATGGCGTCCCGCACCCGCACGTCCGTCTCGCCGCCCGCGAGCTGGCCCGCCGCGACGGCCGCCTTGCGCAGCCGCCGCGACAGGTGCCCGCCGATGAGCACCCCGAGCGCGCTGCCGCCGAGGACGACGGCGATGGAGCCGATCACCAGCGCCTGGTCGAGATCCTTGAGGATGTCCGAGCTGCGGTCGGTGAAGCCCGAGTGCAGGGACATCACATGCCCGTTCTTCAGCGGCACCGCGGCCCATATGTCCGGCGCGTCACCGGGCCGGTCGGCGACGTAGGTGGCCCGCTGGCCCGCCTCGACCCGGTCGCGCAGCTCCTCCGGGAGGTCCGGGTCGTCGATCTTGGTGTTGGGGAAGTTCATCCGCCCGGACAGCTCGAAGTTGCGCTGGGCGATCATGATCCGCTCGTCGGCGAGGTCGCGCGCGTTGTCCAGCATCGACACCCGCGCGGCGTTGTGCACGACCAGGCTCAGCGCGATCGCCACCAGCGCCCCGACCAGCGCGATGGCCGCGCTCAGCTTCCATCTCAGTCCGGTGCGGATCCCCGCGCGCTCCAGACCCCTGGCGACCAGGCGCCGGAAATGCCCCCTCATACCCCGCTCAGGCCTTCAACTTGTAGCCGAAACCCCGGACCGTCTCGATCCGGTCCTGGCCGATCTTCTGCCGCAGCCGCTGCACGTGCACGTCGACGACCCGGGTGTCCCCGCCCCAGCCGTAGTCCCACACCCGCTCCAGCAGCTTGTCGCGGGAGAGCACCGTGCCCGGCGCCGAGGAGAACTCCAGCAGCAGCCGCATCTCGGTCGGGGTCAGCGCCACCGGCTGCCCGGCCCGGCGGACCTCCATGCCCTCGGTGTCGACCTCCAGGTCCCCGAAGGCCAGCACCCCGCCGTCGGCCGGGGCGGCCGGCTCCTCGCCCCGGCCCCCGCCCGCGTGCCCGAACCGCCGCAGGACCGCGCGGATCCGGGCGACCAGCACGGCACCGTCGAAGGGCTTGGTGACGTAGTCGTCGGCGCCCGCCTCCAGGCCCAGCACCACGTCGATGGAGTCGGCCCGGGCCGACAGCATGATCACCGGCACGGTGGACTCGTCCCGGATGCGGCGGCACAGGCTGACCCCGTCCAGACCGGGGACCATCACGTCCAGCAACGCGATGTCGGGGCGGTCCGCCCGGAACGCCTCCAGGCCCGACAGCCCGTCGGGCATGGCGGTGACCACGAAGCCGTCCCGTTCCAGGGCGAGCTGCGTGGCCTCGCGGATGACGTCGTCGTCCTCGACGAACAGGACGTGGGTCTGGTCTGCCATCCCGGTGCTCTCTGTCCTTTGTGGTCCGTGGGGTGCGTTCTCTTCGCTGGGACGCGAGGAACGGGCGCCGCGTTCACCGAGTGATCGGTCCGAGACGCCCGAACGGTTCACGCGGCCTTCCGGCGGCGTCAGCTCGCGGGCACCGGCGACGCGCTGTCGCCGACGACCTTCCCGTAGTCGTTGTGCGTGCGGTACTCCTCGTCGAACCGGCCGGACGACCACCGGTACGTGATCACGTTCTCCCCGGAGGGACTCGACACCGGGTCGCCCTTCTCGTACACCTGCTTGGTCACCACGAGGTCGCCGCGGTCGATCTCGGCGTAGACCGGGGGCTCCTCGGCCTTGAACACATTCTGGTACGAGCCGTCCCGCTCGCGGTAGACGTAACTGCCCACACCCACCGCGTCACCGCAGGTCAGCACATTGACGACGACGTCGTCGGCCGAGCCGCCGGTGAGGTTGCCGTAGGAGACGTCCACGGGGTACTCGTCGGCCACGCACGGCTTCAGCTCCCGTTTGACCTCCGGCGCGACCTCCGGGTCGTCCTTGACGAGAGCGACCGCGTTCACGGCCTCGGGCGTCTTCGACGGCGCCGCGGTCGGCGTGGCGGCCGCCGCCCCGGCCACCGAGTCGGCGTGCGCCGGGCCCTCGTCGCGGGCGCCGGTGCCGCCCGCGGCGCACGAGGACGCGAAAAGGGCGAGGGCGGCGAACACGGCCAGTGCCGTGATCACCGCCTGGACACCGCCCCGGTTCCCCGCGGAACCCTCGCCGGTCAGGCCGCGCACCGCTCCCGCTCCTCACGCTCCAGCGCGCGTGCGTCGAGATCGCGGGACTCCAGCTCCTCGCGGAGCCGGGCGAGCGCCCGGTGCAGCGTGCTCTTGACCGTTCCGGCCGACATGCCGAGGGCGGCGGCCGTCTCCTCCGTGGACATCTGCTCCCAGTGTCGCAGCACCACGACACTGCGCTGCTTGGGGGCGAGCACCTTCAGCACGTCCATCAGCAGGGCGCGGTCCGCGTGCTGCTCGGTGGAGTCGTCGACCGAGCAGTCCGGGAGCTGCTCGGTGGGGACCTCCTCCAGCTTGCGGGCCCGCCACCACTCCGTCCGCGTGTTGATCATCACCCGGCGCAGGTAGGCGTCGGCCAGCCGCTTGTCCTCGATGGTCTCCCAGCGGCCGTAGGTGCGCACCAGCGCCGTCTGCAGCAGGTCCTGAGCGTCCGTCGGGTCCGGGACCAGGCGGCGGGCGCTGCGCAGCAACGCGTCCTGCCGGGTGCGGACGTACTCCTCGAACTCGAGCACCTCGCCCTGCGCCATGGTGAACCGCCTCCCGTTTCCCCGTTCCGGGCCGGCTCCCCGCCGCCCGTGCACTGCCTGTGGTCCTCAGCCGTCCCGGGTCCTTCCGGGAACGCATCCGAACCTACGGAGGCGTTGTCACGGCGCTGTCCGAAGCAGCCTGCGGCCAGCGCTCGGCTGTCCGTCGGTTGTGTAACGGATGTCGGAACGGGGTAAAACGCTGGGCCAGTTGGGAGGGTTATGGGGCGATTTGTCCACCAGGGAAGCGCGGTGGCGGCAGGACGGCGTCTGTGACGTCCCTGTGCGTCAGGCCAGCGGCAGCCGGTACAGCCCGCCCGCCATCGGCTCCACCAGACCGTCGGCGACGAGCCCGTCCAGGGCGCGGGCCCGCTGCACCGGCTCGTGCCACACCCGGTCCAGGGCCGCCTGCGGCACCGGTCCGTGCGCGTCCCGCAGCACGGCCAGCAGCCGGCCGCGCACCTGCCGGTCGGTGCCCGCGTAGGTCTGGCCGCGCCGCGGCGGGCCGTCGTGCGCCGGCTTGCCCGCCAGCCGCCACGCGCACTGCGCGGCGATCGGGCAGCGGTGGCACGACTCGCTCTTCGCCGTGCACACCAGCGCGCCCAGCTCCATGGAGGCGGCGGCCCAGCGGGCCGCGGTCGGCTCGTCGTCGGGCAGCAGCGCGCGGGCCAGCCTGCGCTCGGCGGCGGTGGTGGCGTTCGGCGGGTACTGCACGCCGGTGACCGCCCGGGCGAGGACCCGGCGCACGTTGGTGTCCAGCACCGGGTGCCGCTGCCCGTAGGCGAAGGAGGCGACGGCCGCGGCCGTGTACTCGCCGATACCGGGCAGCGCCAGCAGCTGGGCGTGGTCGGCCGGTACGTCGCCGCCGTGCCGTTCCGTTATCGCGACGGCGGCGCCGTGCAGCCGCAGCGCGCGGCGCGGGTAGCCGAGCCGGCCCCAGGCGCGGACGGCCTCACCGGGCGCCTCCCGGGCCAGGTCGGCCGGGCGCGGCCAGCGGGCCAGCCACTGCTCGTAGACGGGCAGCACGCGGCTCACCGGCGTCTGCTGGAGCATGAACTCACTGACCATCACGCCCCACGCCCCGGCCTCGGGGCGCCGCCAGGGCAGGTCGCGGGCGTTCTCGTCGAACCAGTCGATGACGGGGGAGTGCAGGTCCCGGCCGGGCGAACCGGAAGCGGGGGCGGCGGGGGTCTCGGCGGGGGCGGGGTGCGAGGGCTTCGTGGGAGCAGTCATGACCTTCCGATGGTGCCACGCACAGGTGCCGTCGCGGGCACACCGCCACCGCCGGGGCAGCCCGGTACCTGACGATCGGCAGCAGTGCCGCCCGGTCCGCCGCTTGTAGCGTCGGCGGCATGGAACGTCCTCGCCCGGCCTCCGTCGCCCGGGGCGCCCTGCTCTGGGCCGCCCTCGCCCTGCCCGCGCTCGGCGCGGACCGGCTCGGGCTGAACGAGCCGCGGCCGCCGTGGCAGCAGGCCGCCGGCGTGGCCGCGCTGGCCGTCGCGACCGCGTCGGCACGCCGTGCGCCCCTGGCCGCCTTCGCGCTCGCGGCCGGTGTGAGCCTGGCCGCCGCCCCCGCCCTGTTCACCGTCTCCTACGGCCCCGCCCTCGGCGTGTTCGCGCTGCTGCTCGGGCTGCGGGCGGCCCGGGCGCGTCCCGCCGTGCTGTGCTTCACGGCCCTCGGCTGCGCCGGCACCGCGCGTATCGCGCTCCTCGGTGCCGACCCGGTCCCCGAGTGGCTCGTCATGACGGGCACGCTGCTCTTCGGCTGCGTCTTCCCCTGGCTCGGCGGGCGCTACTGGCGCCAGAGCCGGGAGCTGGCCGAGGCGGGCTGGCTGCGGGCCGCCCGGCTGGAGGACGAGCAGCGCCACGCCGAGGAACGCGCCCGGCTGCGCGAACGGGCCCGCATCGCCCAGGACATGCACGACTCCCTCGGCCACGAGCTGAGCCTGATCGCCCTGCGCGCGGGCGCCCTCCAGGTCGCGCCCGGCCTCGGCGCGGCGCACCGCGGCGCGGCGGCCGACCTGCGCGCGGCCGCCGCCGACGCCACGGACCGGCTGCACCGCATCATCGGCGTCCTGCGCGAGGACGACGAGCCCGTGCCGCTCGCCCCGGCCGGCGAGAGCATCGAGCAACTCGTCGCGCGCGCCGAGGAGTCGGGGCTGGACGTGCGCTGGGAGCCCGCCGGCCCTGAGCCGGGCCCGGAGCCCGGTTCGGTCGCCGAGCGGCTGCTGCACCGCGTGGTCCGGGAGGCCCTGACCAACGCGGCACGGCACGCGCCGGGCGCACCCGTGGTCGTGTCGGCGTCGGGGCGGGCCGCGGGCACCTCCGTCACCGTCACCAACGGCCCCGCCACCGAGGCCGGTTGCCGTCCGTCCGGGGGCGGTACGGGACTGCTCGGGCTGCGCGCCGCCGTCGGGGCGGCGGGCGGGGAGTTCGAGGCGGGCCCGCACGAGGACGGCTTCCGGGTCCGGGCGTACGTCCCCCGGCAGCAGCCCGCCGCCGTGCCCCCGGGCCCCGCCACGGCCCCGCGTCCCGCCACCGCCCCGTTCGCGCACGCCCGCCACCGCTTCGCCGTCGGCCTGGGCACCGCCGCCGGCGCGGGCGCCGTCGTGGTCGGCGCGGCCTTCGGCTGGTACGCCTACGCCGAGACCCACTCGGTCCTGGACCCCGCCGCGTACGCGCGCCTGCGGACGGGCGCCCCGGCGGCCGACGTCGCGCGGGTGCTGCCCGGGCGCGAGGTGCACGACCCGCCCTCGGAACGGGCCCCCGCGCCGCCCGCCGGAGCCGACTGCCGCTACTACCGCGCCAGCGGCGAACTCTTCGTCTCCGTCGACCACTTCAGACTGTGCTTCGAGGGCGGCCGGCTGGTCGCCAAGGACGTCGTCCCGCGCGTCGGCCCGGCCGGCGAAGGACGCGAGGAGATCGAGGAGTTCGCACGGTGATCCGCGTACTGCTGGCCGACGACGAGGCGATGGTGCGGGCCGGGGTGCGCGCCATCCTGGGCAGCGACGACGGCACGGAGGTCGTCGCCGAGGCGGGCGACGGACGCGAGGCGGTCGAACTGGCCCGCGCCCACCGCCCGGACGTGGCGCTGCTCGACATCCGCATGCCGCGCCTGGACGGCCTCGGAGCGGCGGAGGAGATCGTACGGACCGTGCCCGGCACGGCCGTCGCCATGCTCACCACCTTCTCCGAGGGCGCCTACGTCTCGCGCGCCCTGGGCGGCGGCGCCACCGGGTTCCTGCTGAAGTCCGGTGACCCGTACGAACTCATCGCGGGGGTACGGGCGGTGGCGGCGGGTGCGGCGTTCCTGTCGCCGAAGGTGGCCCGGTACGTCATCGACGAGGGCCTCGGCGGTGGCCGGCTCACCCGTGCCGCCGGGGCCCGCGCGCGGGTGGCGGGCTTGAGCCCCCGCGAACGCGAGGTGCTCGGCCTGCTCGGCGCGGGCCTGTCCAACCCGGAGATCGCCGCCCGGCTCCACCTCGTCGAGGGCACCGTCAAGGCCTACGTGAGCGCGGTCCTCGACCGGCTGGAGGTCCGCAACCGCGTGCAGGCGGCCGTCGTGGCGTACGAGGCGGGCCTGGTGGAGCCGTAGGCCCCGGCTCACCGGCCGGCGGGCGTTCCGTACGACCGTGCGGCCACCGGGCGGCCCGGGCCCACGACCCAGCGCACCCAGGGAGCCGGCGAGCCGCGCAGCGCGCCGCTGAGCCGTGTCATGGGGCCCGCGCCCAGCCGGACGGCGGCCACGGCGACGAGTGCGCCCAGCGCCAGCCCCGCGAGGACGTCGTGCGGATAGTGCACGCCGACGAAGACCCGGGAGAAGGCCATCAGCAGGGCGAGCGGGGCGGTCAGCCACAGCAGCGCGCGCCGCACCAGGGCCAGGGCGGCGGCCGATCCGCCTGCGATCGTCGCGTGGTTGGAGGGGAACGACCAGTCGCCGTGCGGCGGGCACGCCACCAGGGACGCGGCGGCACCGGCGACCGCGCGGCACGGACGCTCCTGGGCCACAACGGACTTGAGCACCTCACTGCACCCGTACGCGGCGGCCGTGGCCAGAGGTGCAAGGACCGCGATCGCGAACGCCCGTGGGTCGTCACGGCGGGCGCGCCACCACAGGGCGGCGAACAGCGCGACGAAGACCAGCAGTCCGGCCTCCGTCCACAGTCCGGCCCCCTGCCGTACCCACATCGGGGTGTCGCGGGCGAAGTCGGTGATGTCGCGGTAGAGCGCGGTGTCGGCGAAGGTCATGGTCACGGACGGTAGGCGGTGGCCCGAAACCGTCACACCCTGCGATCGTCGGGTCCCGCACCTGACGAAAGACAGGGGTGAGGTGACGTTTTTCCGGGATGATGATCCGGAAAAGTTGTGCCCCGAGCGGCGGGTGGGACAAGCGAACGCGCCGTTCTCTCGTAAGGTTTGCGCCGTGGGATCTCTGCGCAATCCGGTCGGGCCGCTTCCCTCCTCCATCTACTGGCGTCGGAGGGTCGTACTCGTGTCCGTGGTCGCCCTGTTGGCGCTGCTGATCACCTGGATCGTGACCATGGGCGGCGGGGGCGGCAAGGACGGCGGCAACGGCGCCAACGGCAAGAATCCCGCGCCCTCCATCACGCCCGGCCCGTCGAGTTCGGGTCCGGCCATCAGCCAAGCCCCCGGTGGCCGCGACGAGTCGGGCGGGAGCGGCTCGGGCGGCTCGTCGTCCGGGTCCGGGGACGGCTCCGGCGACGGTTCGGGCGGCGGTTCCGGTGACGGCGCGGGCGGCGGCTCGGGCGACGGGTCCGGCGACGGCGGCTCCGGCGGATCCGCCGGGCCGGGCGGTGCCGGCGGCTCCGGGGGCGGCAGCACGGTGGGCGGCGTCGGCGCGGGCGACACGCTCCCGGCCGGTTCCACCCTGCCCAACTGCACCGCGAGCGTGGTCAAGTTCAGCCTGCGCAGCCGGCACAACTCCTACGACCCCGAGCAGACACCCACGTTCCTGCTGACCGCGCGGAACATCTCCGGCAGCGACTGCAAGATCGACCTCGGGCCGAAGAACGCGGTGTTCACCGTGACCCCGGCGAGCAGCGACGACGACTACTGGTCCTCGAAGGACTGCCCCAAGGCGGCCGCCCGCCAGGTGTACCGGGTACCGGCCGGCAGCGACATCACCTACATGGTGAAGTGGGACCGCAAGCCCAGCGCGCCCGAGTGCGCCACGCCCCCGGCGGGCTCGGCCGGGACGGGCACCTACCTGGTGGAGGCCAAGGCCCCGGGCTTCGCCAAGGTGCAGACGTCGTTCGTGCTGTCCGCCGACTGAAGCGCGACGGCCGTGAGCGGCTGAGGGCGGTACCCGGCACCGGGTACCGCCCTCAGCCGCTCACGGCCGGTGGAAGCGATCAGACGTACCGCTCCAGGATCGACGACTCCGCCAGCCGCGACAGCCCTTCCCGCACGCTGCGCGCCCGGGCCTCGCCCACGCCGTCCACCGTCTGCAGGTCGTCCACGCTCGCGGCGAGCAGCTTCTGCAGGCCGCCGAAGTGCTCCACCAGGCGGTCGATGATCGCGCCGGGCAGCCGCGGCACCTTGGCGAGGAGCCGGAAGCCGCGCGGGGACACCGCCGAGTCCAGCGTCTCGGGCGATCCCGTGTAGCCCAACGCGCGGGCCACCGTGGGAAGTTCGAGCAGCTCGGCGTGGCTGAGCGCGTCGAGTTCGGCGAGGGCCTCGTCGACCGTGCGGGACCGCTTGGCCGTGGGCTCGGGGACGTAGTCCCGCACGACCAGCTCGCGCTCCGGCTCGACACCCGCGATCAGCTCGTCCAGCTGGAGGGCGAGCAGCCGGCCGTCCGTGCCGAGCTCCACCACGTACTCGGCGATCTCCGTGGCGATGCGGCGGACCATCTCCAGGCGCTGCGCGACCGCCGAGACGTCCCGGACGGTCACCAGGTCCTCGATCTCCAGCGCCGACAGCGTGCCCGCGACCTCGTCGAGACGGAGCTTGTAGCGCTCCAGGGTCGCGAGGGCCTGGTTGGCGCGGGACAGGATCGCCGCCGAGTCCTCCAGGACGCGGCGCTGGCCGTCCACGTACAGGGCGATCAGGCGCATGGACTGCGAGACCGACACGACCGGGAAGCCGACCTGCTTGCTGACGCGGTCCGCCGTGCGGTGCCGGGTGCCCGTCTCCTCCGTGGGGATCGTCGGGTCCGGGACCAGCTGCACGCCCGCGCGCAGGATCTTCGACAGGTCGGAGGACAGCACGATGCCGCCGTCCAGCTTGCACAGCTCGCGCAGCCGGGTCGCGGTGAACTCCACGTCCAGCACGAAGCCGCCGCTGCACAGCGCCTCGACCGTCTTGTCGGAGCCGAGCACGATGAGACCGCCGGTGTTGCCGCGGAGCACCCGCTCCAGGCCGTCGCGGAGGGCGGTTCCGGGTGCCACGGCGCTCAAAGAGGCGCGCATCAGGCCATCGGTACCGGCACTCCCGCCGGACTTTCCGGGAGCTGATGCCCGGTCGTTGGCTGCCACTGCACTCCTCCGGTCGCAGGTTCTGGGCGCCCCCGTGTCGCGCGCTCGGTTCGCACGGACGGGCGAGACCAGGGCAAAGTCTACCGGCGACCCTCCTCGTCCCGTGGGGCCTCTCTGCGACGGGAGCGGGGGAGGACCCGCAGGGCGTCCCCTATGTCCGCGACTTCCAGGACCTTCATGCCCGCCGGGATCTTCCCCGGATCGCCCGGTACCAGGGCGTGCGTGAAGCCCAGGCGGTGGGCTTCGGCCAGGCGGCGCTGCACGCCCGTGACCCGTCTCACCTCGCCCGCGAGGCCCACTTCGCCGATCGCGACCAGGTTCTTGGGGAGAGGTGTGTCACTCGCCGCGCTCGCCAGGGCGAGGGCGACCGCCAGATCCGCCGCGGGCTCCGAGAGCTTCACCCCGCCGACCGTCGCGGAGTAGATGTCCCTTTTGCCCAAGGCGCTGATCCGGCCCCGCTGTTCCAGCACCGCGAGCATCATCGAGACGCGGGAGGTCTCCAGGCCCGAGGTGGTGCGGCGCGGGGAGGGGATCTGGGAGTCGACCGTGAGCGCCTGGACCTCGGCGACCAGGGGGCGGCGGCCCTCCAGGGTGACGGTCAGGCAGGTGCCCGGGACCGGTTCGGCCCGACGTGTCAGGAAAAGTCCGCTCGGGTCGGCGAGGCCCGTGATGCCCTCGTCGTGCAGTTCGAAGCAGCCGACCTCGTCGGTGGTGCCGTAGCGGTTCTTGACGCCGCGTACGAGCCGCAGGCGGGCGTGCCGGTCGCCCTCGAAGGACAGGACGACGTCCACCAGGTGCTCCAGCAGGCGCGGGCCCGCGATCGCGCCGTCCTTCGTGACGTGGCCCACCAGGAGCGTGGACATGCCGCGTTCCTTGGAGGCCCGGATCAGGGCCCCGGCGACCTCGCGGACCTGGGCCATGCCGCCGGGGGCGCCGTCGATCTCCGGGGAGGCCACCGTCTGCACCGAGTCCAGGATCAGCAGCGACGGCTTCACGGCGTCCAAATGGCCCAGCACCGCCGCCAGATCCGTCTCCGCCGCCAGGTACAGGTGGTCCTCGATGGCGCCGATGCGGTCGGCGCGCAGCCGGACCTGGCTCGCCGACTCCTCGCCCGTCACGTACAGCGTGCGGTGCTCGTCGCTCGCCGACTTGGCCGCCACGTCCAGCAGCAGCGTCGACTTGCCGACGCCGGGCTCGCCCGCGACCAGCACCACCGCGCCCGGGACCAGCCCGCCGCCGAGCACGCGGTCCAGCTCGGGCACGCCCGTGGTGCGGGCGGCGGCCTGACGGCCGTCCACCTGGCCGATGGGCAGCGCGGAGGTGGTGACCCGGCCGGGCGCCGTCGTACGGACCGCGGGCGTGCCGTACTCCTCGATCGTCCCCCAGGCCTGGCACTCGGGGCAGCGGCCGAGCCACTTCGCCGTCTGCCAGCCGCACTCCGTGCAGCGGTAGGACGGGCGGTCCTTGGTGGATTTCGTACGGGCAGCCATGGACCGAACCGTAACCGCCGCCACTGACAACGCGGGCACCGGTCGGCCGCGCCACCCGTGCGCCACCCCCCGCCCGGGGCCCGGCCCGGCGGGAGGGGTCCCCGATTGAGGGATCGTTTCACCCGTACGGATTAAATGTGCTCAAGCCGTCGGAAGGTGCCCCTTCCGGCCGCCTACGGTCGCCGAATGATGAGCAGTTCTCCGGAGATCTCGACCCGCTCGACCCGCACGGCCGGCGCGCATCGGGCGCACCGGGAAGCGCGTGACCGCGCGGCGGCGCGCACGCTGGCGCAGCGGCCGCCCGCGCGCTACGAGCCGTACCTGGACGGCCTGTTCACCTACTGCCTGTCCGTGCTGTGCGACCACGACGCCGCGACCGCCGCCCTGGGCGACGTCCTCGCCCTCGCCGAACGGCGCGGCCGGTACGTGCCCGACGCGCCCGCCGACCGCAGGGCCTGGCTCTACGCGCTGGCCCGTTGGGCGTGCCTGCGCAAGCTGGCCGAGGCCAAGCAGAAACGTCAGAGCAGCCACGCGGCGGGCCGCGCCGTACGGCAGCGCACCGACCGGCCGGACGCCCCGGGCCCCTCCGAGGAGGAGCGCGAGCGGCGCCGCCGCGAACTGGCCCTGCTGGCCTGGCCGGAGGCGGCCGGCACCACACCGGAGCAGCGCGAGGCGCTCGAACTGGCCGTGCGCCACCACCTGGCCGTCCACGAGGTCGCCGCCGTCCTCGGCATGGAGGCCACCGCCGCCCGGGACCTGCTCGCCTCCGCCGCCTGCGAGGTGGAACGCACGCGTGCGGCCCTCGCCGTCGTCGAGACCGGGGCGTGCCCGAGCGTGGCCCACCTCGTCGGCGACGACCGGCTGGTGCTCGGCACGGCCCTGCGCCGCGAACTCGTCCGGCACGTCGACGACTGTCCGCGCTGCCGCCGCGCCGCCGAGCGCGCCATCCCGGGCCGCTGGCCCGGCACCAGCGTCACCCCGGACGAACTGCCCGTCCTGCCGGCGCCCCGCGCGGCCCTGCACGTCGCGATGGCCCACCACCCGCGCGCGCGAAGCGCCGCGCCCCGCTTCGACCGGCGCGGCTTCCCGATGGATCCCAAGGACCACGCCGCCCGCCGGGACCGGCTGCGCGCGCGTGCCGTGACCACGACCGTCGTCGCCACCGTCGTCGCCGCCCCCGTGCTCGCGCTGTGGGCCGCCTACCGGGGCACCCCGATCGGCGAGGGACAGGACGGCCGCTCGGCCTCCGCGCGCGAGGCGGACGACCCCTTCGCCCTGGACGGCGAGATGACGGGCGGCGGCTACGAGAACACCGGCAACGCCGGCACCCGCCCCGGCCCCCGGTTCGGCAAGGACGGCAAGGCCGACGTCTCCGTCGAGGTCATCGGCGTCGCCGGCGCCGGCCGTGAGGCCGCCCTGGACGTCACGGCGGACAACAGCGGCGACACCACCCTGATCACCCTCACCGCCACCGGTCCGGCCCCGGTCCGCTGGTCCGCCACCACAGGAGCCGCCTGGCTCTACCTCAGCCGGTCCTCGGGAACGCTCGGCCCCGGCGAGTCGTTGACGATCAAGGTGTACGTCGACCACCTGCGGGAGCCCGCCGGCCCCTGGCACGCGCAGGTCGCGGTCGCCCCCGTCGGGGCGGTCGTCCACATCGAGGGCCACGGCAGCGTGCCCGGCCCCTCCGGCCCCGGCCCGCGCCCCAGCACCCCGGCCGAGCCGCCCCGGCCCGATCCGACGCCCACGACCTCCGCCCCGGACCCGGACCCGACGCCGACCACCCCGCCCCCGTCGCCCGACCCGGACCCCACGCCCACCCCGAGCGACCCGGAGCCGACCGACCCGACGGGCTCGACGCCCCCGCCCTCGGACAGCGGGGACCCGAGCCCGGTCGTGTCGTAGGAACCGGCCGCTCAGACCGCCGGGTCGGCCGGGTGCGGGGCGAGGAGCGGCAGTTGCGAGGCCAGGCGCTCCTCGCACAGCTCGACCAGCCGGTCGTAGCCGGCCTTGCCCATCAGCTCGATCAGCTCGGGCCGGTAGGAGACGTAGACGGGCTCGCCCGCGCCGTGCGCCGAGGTCGCCGAGGTGCACCACCAGTGCAGGTCGTGCCCGCCCGGGCCCCAGCCGCGGCGGTCGTACTCACCGATCGACACCTGCAGCACACGGGTGTCGTCGGGCCGGTCGATCCACTCGTACGTCCGGCGCACCGGAAGCTGCCAGCACACGTCCGGCTTGGTCTCCAGCGGCTCGCGGCCCTCCTTGAGGGCGAGGATGTGCAGCGAGCAGCCCATGCCGCCGGGGAAGCCCGGCCGGTTCTGGAAGATGCAGGAGCCCTGGAAGGGCCGGGTCTGCCGGTCGCCGTCCTCGTCCTCGGAGACCCAGCCGTTCCGTGTGCCCTCGGCGTGGTGCTGCCAGATGTCCGGCGTGAGCCTGGCCACATGCCCGGCGACGCGCTTCTCGTCGTCCTCGTCGGAGAAGTGGGCACCCAACGTGCAGCACCCGTCGTCCGCGCGGCCGGCCTGGATGCCCTGGCAGCCGCTGCCGAAGATGCAGTTCCAGCGAGAGGTCAGCCATGTCAGATCGCAGCGGAACACCTGCTCGTCGTCCGCCGGATCAGGGAACTCCACCCACGCGCGGGCGAAGTCGAGGCCCTGCTCGTCGGATACCGCGACGCCCGGTGATTTGTCGCGCTTGGCCTTTTTCGTCTTTGGCACGCCTCCAGGGTACGGGCCGGGTCCCCGCACCGAGGACCGCGGAGGGCCGGGCGGGCAGTAGCGTGCCCTACATGAGACTCGGTGTCCTGGACGTGGGTTCGAACACGGTGCATCTGCTGGTGGTGGACGCGCACCCCGGCGCGTGCCCGCTGCCCGCGCACTCGCACAAGGCGGAACTGCGCCTGGCCCAGCTCCTCGACGACGACGGCGCGATCGGCCCGGCCGGCGTGGACCGGCTGGTCTCGGTCGTCCACGGGGCGCTCCAGGCCGCCGAGGACAAGGGCGTCGAGGAGATGCTCCCGTTCGCCACCTCCGCCGTGCGCGAGGCCCGCAACGCCGACGAGGTCCTCGCGCGCGTGCGCGCCGAGACCGGCGTCGAGCTCCAGGTCCTCACCGGCGAGGAGGAGGCGCGCCTGACCTTCCTCGCGGCCCGCCGCTGGTTCGGCTGGTCGGCCGGGAAACTGCTGGTCCTCGACATCGGCGGCGGCTCCCTGGAGATCGCCTACGGCATGGACGAGGAGCCCGACGCGGCCGCCTCCCTGCCCCTGGGCGCCGGGCGCCTCACCGCCGGCTGGCTGCCCGGCGACCCGCCCGCCCCGGACGACGTCCGCGCCCTGCGCCGCCACGTGCGCACCGAGATCGCCCGCACGGTCGGCGAGTTCAGCCGCCTCGGCGCCCCCGACCACGTCGTCGCCACCTCCAAGACCTTCAAGCAGCTGGCCCGCATGGCCGGCGCCGCCCGCTCCGCCGACGGCCCGTACGTCCAGCGCGAACTCAAGCGGGAGTCCGTGGAGAGCTGGGTCCCGAAGCTGTCCGGCATGACCGAGCGGGAACGGGCCGAACTGCCCGGGGTCTCGGAGGGCAGGGCGGGCCAGCTGCTGGCCGGTGCCCTGGTGGCCGAGGCCGCGATGGACCTGTTCGGCGTGGAGCGCGTGGAGATCTGCCCGTGGGCGCTCAGGGAGGGCGTGATCCTGCGCCGGCTCGACCACATGGAGTCCGCCTAGCCGGTCCGCGCCGCGCGGGCCCACCACGTGGCGATCGCCACAACGGCGAATAGGCACCCCACGACCTGCCCGCCACACCCCGTAATCTGTCCTGCATGGCAGAGCCAGCCGTAAAGATCCCGGACGCGAAGGTCGCCCTCTCGACGGCCTCGGTCTACCCGGAGTCGACGGCCACGGCCTTCGAGATCGCCGCGCGCCTCGGCTACGACGGAGTCGAGGTCATGGTCTGGACCGACCCGGTCAGCCAGGACATCGAGGCCCTGCGCAGACTCAGCGACTACCACCGCATCCCGATCCTGGCCGTGCACGCCCCCTGCCTGCTCATCACGCAGCGCGTGTGGTCCACCGACCCCTGGACCAAGCTGCAGCGGGCCCGGGCGGCGGCCGAGAAGCTGGACGCGAGCACGGTCGTGGTGCACCCCCCGTTCCGCTGGCAGCGCCAGTACGCGAGGGACTTCGTCGCCGGCATCTGGCGCATGGCGAACGAGACGGACGTGCGCTTCGCCGTCGAGAACATGTACCCCTGGCGCTACCGCGACCGCGAGATGCTCGCCTACGCCCCCGACTGGGACGTCACCAAGGACGACTACCGCCACTTCACGATCGACCTCAGCCACACCGCGACGGCCCGCTCCGACGCCCTGGCCATGGTCGACCGCATGGGCGACCGCCTCGGCCACGTCCACCTCGCCGACGGCCGCGGCTCCGCCAAGGACGAGCACCTGGTGCCCGGCCGCGGCACCCAGCCCTGCGCCGAGGTGCTGGAGCGGCTCGCCCTGACCGGCTTCGACGGCCATGTCGTCATCGAGGTCAACACCCGCCGCGCCATGTCCGGCGCGGAGCGCGAGGCCGACCTGGCCGAGGCCCTGGCCTTCACCCGCCTCCACCTGGCCTCGGCGGCGAAGGTGCCGCGCCGATGACCGACCGGCCCCCGGCCGGCACCGGCCCCGCCGCCCGCCGCCGCGGCCGCCCCCCGCGCACGGAGTCGGCCGACACCCGCGACCGCATCCTCACCGCCGCCCGCGACGAGTTCTCCGAGCGCGGCTACGAGAAGACGTCCGTGCGCGGCATCGCCAAGACCGCCGGTGTCGACTCGGCCCTGGTGCACCACTACTTCGGCACCAAGGAACAGGTCTTCGAGGCGGCGATCACCCAGTCGTTCGGACCGGCCCTGCAGGCCCCGAAGGCCATCGAGGAGGGCCCGCTCGACGGTGTGGGGGAGCGGCTGGCCCGCTTCTTCTTCGGCGTCTGGGAGAACCCGGCGACCCGCGCGCCCCTGCTCGCCATCGTCCGCTCCGCCGTCACCAACGAGACCGCGGCCGCCGTCTTCCGCCGGATCGTCGCCACCCAGGTGCTGCGCCGCATCGCCGGCCGGCTGGACCTGCCCGACGCGGAACTGCGGGCCGAGCTGGCCGCCGCGCAGCTCGTGGGCACGGCGGTCCTGCGGTACGTCATCAAGGTCGAGCCGCTGGCCTCGGCGGACCCGGAGCAGATCATCGCCCGGCTGGCCCCGGTCGTACAGGGACACCTGACCGGCCCGTGACCCTTCAGGAGGCGGCCGGGCGAGACAGGTATCCCGTATTCCGGACACTCCGTCCCGCCCACTGGATGACCGGCGTACGCTCGGTAGCAGTCAGAAATCTCCGAATCCTCTGACGCAGTCTCTGAAGGAGCGAGCGACGATGCCCGAGCTGAGGTCCCGCACAGTCACCCACGGCCGCAACATGGCGGGCGCCCGCGCCCTGATGCGCGCCTCCGGTGTACCGGGTGCGGACATCGGCCGCAAGCCGATCATCGCGGTCGCCAACAGCTTCACCGAGTTCGTCCCCGGCCACACGCACCTGGCGCCGGTCGGCCGGATCGTCAGCGAGGCCGTGAGGGAGGCCGGCGGCATCCCGCGCGAGTTCAACACCATCGCCGTGGACGACGGCATCGCCATGGGCCACGGCGGCATGCTCTACTCCCTGCCCTCCCGCGACCTGATCGCGGACAGCGTGGAGTACATGGTCGAGGCCCACTGCGCCGACGCCCTGATCTGCATCTCCAACTGCGACAAGATCACCCCGGGCATGCTCAACGCGGCCCTGCGGCTGAACATCCCCACGGTGTTCGTCTCCGGCGGCCCCATGGAGTCCGGCCGCGCCACCCTCGTCGACGGCACGGTCCGCACGCTCGACCTGGTCGACGCGATCTCCGACGCCGTGAACGACAAGATCTCGGACGAGGACATCCTCCGCATCGAGGAGAACGCCTGCCCGACCTGCGGCTCCTGTTCTGGCATGTTCACCGCCAACTCGATGAACTGCCTGACCGAGGCCATCGGCCTGTCCCTGCCGGGCAACGGCTCGGTCCTCGCCACGCACACGGCCCGCAAACAGCTGTACGTCAACGCGGCGAAGACCGTCATGGACATCACCCGCCGCTACTACGAGCAGGACGACGACACGGTCCTGCCCCGCAGCGTGGCGTCCTTCGCCGCCTTCGAGAACGCCATGGCCCTCGACATCGCCATGGGCGGCTCCACCAACACGATCCTGCACCTGCTGGCCGCCGCCCAGGAGGCGGGCGTCCCCTTCGGCCTCGACGAGATCAACGCGGTCTCACGCCGCGTGCCCTGCCTGGCCAAGGTCGCCCCGAACGTCGCCAAGGACCGCACGTACTACATGGAGGACGTGCACCGCGCCGGCGGCATCCCCGCCCTGCTCGGCGAGCTGCACCGCGCGGGCCTGCTCAACGAGGACGTGCACTCCGTCCACAGTCCCTCCCTCGCCGACTGGCTGAAGACCTGGGACGTGCGCGGCGGCTCCCCGTCCGCCGAGGCCGTCGAGCTGTGGCACGCGGCCCCCGGCTGCGTCCGCTCCGCCGAGGCCTTCTCCCAGTCCGAGCGCTGGGAGGCCCTGGACGAGGACGCCGAGGGCGGCTGCATCCGCTCCGCCGAGCACGCCTACTCCAAGGACGGCGGCCTCGCCGTCCTCAAGGGCAACCTGGCCGTGGACGGCTGCGTCGTGAAGACGGCCGGCGTCGACGAGTCCATCTGGACCTTCGAGGGCCCGGCGGTCGTCTGCGAGTCGCAGGAGGAGGCCGTCCAGAAGATCCTCACCCAGCAGGTGAAGGACGGCGACGTCGTCGTCATCCGCTACGAGGGCCCCAAGGGCGGCCCCGGCATGCAGGAGATGCTCTACCCGACCTCGTACCTGAAGGGCCGCGGCCTGGGGAAGACCTGCGCGCTGGTCACCGACGGCCGCTTCTCCGGCGGCACCTCGGGCCTGTCCATCGGCCATGCCTCGCCCGAGGCGGCGGCGGGCGGCACCATCGCCCTGGTCGAGGACGGCGACCGCATCCGCATCGACATCCCGAACCGCTCGATCGACCTCCTGGTCGACGACGCCGAGCTGGCCCGCCGCGAGCAGGCCCTCGGCGGCCGGTACGCCCCGAAGAACCGCGACCGCAAGGTCTCGGCCGCGCTGCGCGCCTACGCGGCGATGGCGACGAGCGCGGACAAGGGCGCCGTGCGGGACGTCTCCAAGCTCGGCTGACCCCCTGCTCCACACCGAGGGCCGCCTCCGGAAATCGGGGGCGGCTTTCGCTGTCGGTGAGGGCTATCGGTAGGGGCTTCCGCCGCACGAGGGCGGCTGCCGGAGCCGGGGCTGGTCGTCGCCCGGGGGCGGCTTCCCGCAGTCGGGTCGGGGCGGCTTCGCCACCTGGGGCCGCCGCCTCCCGCAGTCGTCGGGGCCGCACCGCCCCCCGCAGCCGGGCGGGGACGCTCACCCACAACCACCCCCCGGAGGGCCGAGGGACCCGCAGTCGGAAGCGGCGCTCAGCCACGACAACACCCACGAAGGGAGGGCCACCCGCAACCGTGCGCGGCCCTCACCCACGACCCCCTACCAGGCCGCGGGATCGTTCCCGTCCACGGCGAAGACCGTGCCGTCCGGGGCACCGGCGTAGACCCGGTCGCCGACGAGCACCGGCTCGGGCAGCGCGGCCGGGACCCGGTCCGACCGGTCGCCCAGCCGGGGGGACGTCTGCCCGGCCAGCTTCCCGCGCCGGGCGTCCACGGCGAGCAGCCGGCCGTCCGGAGCGGTGACGTACACATACCGCTCACCGGCGACCGGCGTGGACCCCCGCACGACCCCCGTCTCCAGCCGCCAGAGCTGCTTCCGCTCCTCCAGACCGACGGCGACCAGTGACCCGCCCGCCGCCATCAGGTGGACGACGTCCCCGCGCACACTGCCCTGGACCTGCTGCAGGGGGACGGGCAGCGGCACGCGCGTGGTCGTACGGCTCCCGGGGCGGTAGCGCACCACGGCCCGCGTGTCCTGCCGTACGGGGTCGCCGGCGGCGAAGACGACCGACCCGTCCATCGAGCCGAGAGGCTGCAACGCCCCCTCCAGCTCGGCGTCCCACCGCACGTCGCCGGTGCGCGGATCCACCGCCGTGACCCGCGTGGCGGCGCCGTCGCCGGACACGGTCGCCGCGTACGCCAGCGGATCACCGGGGAACGAGACGAAGTACGGCACCTCCTGACCCGGGATCCGGTGGCTCCACCGCACCTCGCCCGAGGCGCTCTCCACACCGCTGACCGTGCCGTCGGAGGCGGTGAGCAGCACCATGCCGCCCACGGCCCGCAACCCCCCGGTCGCGGGCAGGTCCTCGTGCCGGACCACCTTGCCCGACGCGGGATCCAGCGCGGCCACCCGCCGTTGCTGCCCGAGCCCGGCCAGCACCAGGCCCCCCGACATCACCGGAGCCCCGCTCGGCGGCCCGCTCGCGGCAGACCCCTCCAGCGGGTACCGCCACAGCGCCCGCCCGTCGGCGGGGTCGAGGGCGAACACCAGCCCGTTCTGCGCACACAGCAACCCGGCCTCCGCCCAGGAGCATTGCGGCGTGCCGTCCCGGTCCGAGGCTTCGGCCTCCCACGACGAGAACGCGGCGGCCGTGGTCCGCGGCGCATCGCCCCCGGGCGTCGGGCTCCCGCCTCCGAGCAGGGACACCGACACCAGCGCCGCGACGGCGACCAGCCCGAACGCACCGGTGAGCACACCGGCCCGCCGGCCGAACCGCCGCTCGGCCGACGCCCCGGACGCCTCCGGCGCCCCGCCGGAACCGCACTCGTCGCCGCGGACCACCGCACCGGACACCCCCGGCCCGGAGACCCCCGGCTCGGACCGCTCCACCCCTCCCTCCCCACGCTGCTGCGGTATGAAGGCCTGCGTGTCGTACGAGGCGGCCACCGAGCGCAGTTCGCGCATCAACTCGTCAGGCGAGGGCCGGTCCTCGGGCTCCTTGGCCAGACACCGCAGCACGAGCGGCGCCAGCTCCTCCGGCACGCCGGTCAGCTCGGGCTCGTCGTGCACCACCTGGTAGGCGACCACGTACGGGCTGTCGGAGTCGAACGGCCCCCGCCCGGTCGCCGCGTGCACCATGACGGACCCCAGGGCGAACACGTCGGCGGCGGGCCCGACTTCCCTCGGCCGCCGGAACTGCTCGGGCGCCATGAAGGGCGGCGTACCGATGAGCTTGCCGGTCTCGGTCCGCAACTCACTGTCCGCGGGCCGCGAGATGCCGAAGTCGATGACCTTCGGCCCGTCCTCGGCGAGCAGCACGTTGCTCGGCTTCAGATCCCGGTGCACGACCCCGACACGGTGGATGTCCCGCAGGGCCTCGGCGAGCCCGGCCATCAGCCGGCGCAACTGCGCAGGCGCCAGCGGCCCGTTCCGCTTCACCTCCTGGGCCAGCGTCGGACCCGGGATGAACAGCGTGGCCATCCAGGGCCGCCCGGCCTCGGGATCGGCATCGACGACCGGCGCGGTGAAGGCCCCGCTGACCCGCCGGGCGGCCCCCACCTCCTGCCGGAAACGTCCTCTGAACTCGGGGTCCTTGGCGAACTCCGCGTGCACGACCTTCACGGCGAGCTTCATCCCGGAGGTGCTGCGGGCCAGATGCACCACACCCATGCCGCCCGAGCCCAGACAGGACTCCAGACGGTAGTGACCGGCGTATTCAGGAAGTTCCGCTTCCGGGCCCGCTCCGGCGTTCCGCTGTGGCGCCATGGGACCACCCCCGTGCTGTTCGTCCGCCCGCGCGACGCACGGAGCCTAGTCGATGACTCGTACGGGACAGAGGAGGCTTGCTAGCCTCCACCGGCAATTTGCGCACAGGTGTTTGAGGCCTTGATTCAAGGGAATCAACGGGACCCCATGGCAGACATGGGGTCAACGGGGGAGGTACAGCAATGTCAGTGGAGCCTGTCGAGATCGAGCGCACCGAGCAGCCCGAGGAGGGGGCCGGAGCGGCCATGCCGCAGGTCAGCACGCTGGCCGCGGCGGTCACGACGTATCCGACCGCACCCGGCGTCAGCCTCAACGTCCGCAGCGGCCCGGGCACGGGCTACCCGATCGTCAAGGTCCTGCCCGCGGGATCCAGGGTCGCCATCAACTGCCAGACACCCGGCACGTGGGTGACGGGCCCGTACGGCACGACCAACATCTGGGACAACATCGCCAGCGGCCAGTACGTCTCGGACGCCTATGTGAACACGGGCAGCGACGGATACATCCGCCCCCGCTGCTCCTGACCCGCACGGGGTGTTGTGGCCCGCCCCCACTGCGGGCCACGACGCCGTGCAGGGTTGCCGGGCGGCAGCAGACACGACCCGCACCCGCCGACGCACGGAAGGGGCCGTGCCGGGGGGTGTCCGCCCGCAGCGGTTGGCGCGTCGACGAACAGTGAGTCGGTACGCAACCCCATCGCGCCGTTCCGAGGACGGACACCCCCCCGCGCGGCCCCCCCCCCCCCCCCCCCCCCGGCGCCCCCCCCCCCCCCCCCCCCCCCCCCCCCCCCCCCCCCCCC
>NZ_JBNCNM010000003.1:0-179563 GCF_049846985.1 Streptomyces sp. DT190
GCGCGCATGCAGATGATCGTGGTGATGAAGTTGACCGAGCCGAGGATGGTGCCGAAGCCGGAGAAGGCCAGGCCCATGATCCACATGTCGGCGCCGATGCCCGGGGAGCGGACCGCGTCCGACAGCGGGCTGTAGGCGAACCAGCCGAAGTCGGCCGCGCCCTGCGGGGTGAGGAAGCCGCCCACCGCGATGAGCGAGCCGAACAGGTACAGCCAGTAGGCGAACATGTTCAGCCGCGGGAAGGCCACGTCCGGCGCGCCGATCTGCAGCGGCATGATCCAGTTCGCGAAGCCGGCGAACAGCGGCGTCGCGAACATCAGCAGCATGATCGTGCCGTGCATCGTGAACGCCTGGTTGAACTGCTCGTTCGACATGATCTGCAGACCCGGCCGGGCGAGCTCGGCGCGCATGAACAGGGCCATGACGCCACCGATGACGAAGAACGCGAACGACGTCACCAGGTACAGCGTGCCGATCGTCTTGTGGTCCGTGGTCGTCAGCCACTTGACCACGACACTGCCGCGGTTCTGGCGCCGGACCGGCAACTCGTCCTCGTAGTGGGACCCTGCCGCCGCGGCACCCTGAGGTTCGTTGAGGATGCTCACAGGATGTTCGACCTTCGGTTCTTCTCGGGGCCCGCCTGCTCGATGCCGGCAGGAACGTAACCGTTCTGCTGCTTGTCCACGAGCTCCTTGAGGTGCTGCTCGTAGCGCTCGGGGGAGACCACCTTCACGTTGAACAGCATCCGGGAGTGGTCGACGCCGCAGAGCTCGGCGCACTTGCCCAGGAAGGTGCCCTCCTTGTTGGGGGTCACCTCGAAGGCGTTGGTGTGGCCCGGGATGACGTCCTGCTTCATGAGGAACGGCACCACCCAGAAGGAGTGGATGACGTCACGCGAGGTCAGCACGAAGCGGACGGTCTTGCCCTTGGGCAGCCACAGCGTCGGGCCCGGGTTGTTGGTCTGCGGGTTCCGGGTGCCGGGGGTACCGCAGTCGTAGACACCGCCGGCGTCGGCCGGGAAGTCTTCCTTGAACCGGTCCGGGATCGCGTCGAGCTCCGGGGACTTCTTGGCGTCACCCGTGGAACCGGCGACCGGCTCGATGTAGTTGAAGCACCAGCTCCACTGGAAGCCGACCACGTTCACCGTGACGTCGGGCTTCTTCTTGAGGCTGAGCAGCTCGGACTCGTCGCGGGCGGTGAAGTAGAACAGCACCGAGACGATGATGAGCGGGACGACCGTGTACAGCGCCTCGATGGGCATGTTGTACCGGGTCTGCGGAGGAACCTCGACCTTGGTGCGGCTGCGCCGGTGGAAGAAAGCACTCCACAGGATCAGACCCCACACCAGCACGCCGACGGCGAGCGCAGCCGCCCAGGACCCCTGCCACAGGGAGAGGATCCGCGGAGCCTCTTCCGTGGTCGGGGTGGGCATACCAAGGCGGGGGAAGTCTTCCCAGTTGTACGAGCAACCGGTGGCTGTCGCCAAGACCAGGCCCGCGGTCAGTGCCTGCAGCAGCTTCCGCCGCATCGGGCGCCGCGGCGAGCGGTCGGAGCCGTTGGGACTCACGTAGCGCCTTCCCGAGAGTCTCGCCCGCGCGGTTCGGCTGCGGCCTGGCCTTCTCGCTGGTCGGTCGCCGCCCTGCGTCGGGCAGGGGTTTGGATGTTTATGCGGACCAAACCCTAGCCGACGCCCTCCGGGGGTTCTCGGGGAGGGGTGCCTACTCACTCGGGTGGTTCGCTGAATTGGCGGCTGCGGGTGGATTGTGGCCTTTCGCGCAGTTCCCCGTGCCCCTGAGGTCCGTTCCGCTTCCGGGCGTTCTAGCGTTGCGGTGTGGCCTACTTCGATGCTGCTTCCGCTGCTCCGCTCCATTCCGTCGCCCGCCAGGCGCTGCTGGCCTCTCTGGACGAGGGGTGGGCGGATCCCGCCCGGCTGTACCGGGAGGGGCGGCGGGCGCGGATGCTGCTGGACGCGGCGCGGGAGGCGGCCGCCGAGGCGGTGGGGTGCCGCGCGGACGAGCTGGTGTTCACCTCGTCCGGGACCCGTGCCGTGCACGCGGGGATCGCGGGCGCGTTGGCCGGGAGGCGGCGGATCGGACGCCACCTGATCGTGTCAGCGGTCGAACACTCTTCAGTACTCCATTCGGCCGAGGTGCACGAGGCGGCGGGCGGTTCGGTCAGTCAGGTGGCGGTGGACCGGGGCGGGTCGGTGGATCCGGCGGGGTACGCCGGTGCCCTGCGCGCGGACACCGCGCTGGCCTGTCTGCAGTCGGCCAACCACGAGGTGGGGACCGAGCAGCCGGTCGCCGCGGTGGCGGAGCTGTGCCGGGAGGCCGGCGTGCCGTTGCTGGTGGACGCGGCGCAGTCGCTGGGGTGGGGGCCGGTGGACGGGGACTGGTCGCTGCTGACGGCCAGTGCGCACAAGTGGGGCGGGCCGTCCGGGGTCGGGCTGCTCGTGGTCCGCAAGGGCGTGCGGTTCTCGGCGCAAGGGCCGGTGGACGAGCGCGAGGCGGGGCGGGCGCCCGGGTTCGAGAACCTCCCGGCGATCGTGGCGGCGGCCGCGTCGCTGCGGGCCGTCCGGGCCGAGGCGGCCGTCGAGGCGGCGCGGCTGCGGGAGCTGACGGACCGGATCCGGGCCCGCGTGCCGCGGCTGGTGCCCGATGTGGAGGTGGTCGGCGATCCGGTGCGCCGGCTGCCCGGCGTCGTGACCTTCTCCTGCCTCTACGTCGACGGCGAGGCGCTCCTGCACGAGCTGGACCGGGAGGGTTTCTCCGTGTCGTCCGGATCGTCCTGCACGAGCAGCACGCTGACGCCGAGCCATGTGCTGCGGGCGATGGGGGTGCTGAGTGAGGGCAATGTGCGGGTCTCGCTGCCGGCGGGGGCGGCCGAGGAGGACGTGGAGAGGTTCCTGGCCGTCCTTCCCGGGACGGTGGCGGCGGTTCGCGAGAAGCTGGGCGCTCCGGCGGCCTCCGCCGCGGTCGCCCGCGAGGAGGACGTCCTGGTCGTGGACTCCCTGGGCAAGCGGTGCCCGATCCCCGTCATCGAGCTGGCCAAGGTGATCGGCGACGTGCCGGTGGGCGGCCTGGTCCGGGTCCTGTCGGACGACGAGGCGGCGCGGCTGGACATCCCGGCGTGGTGCGAGATGCGGGGACAGCAGTACGTCGGGGAGGAACCGGCGGAACACGGAACGGCGTACGTGGTCCGCAGGACGAGCTGAACGTCCGGGGGCCGGAGGGCGACCCCGGGCGCGGGGAGCCGAGCGCCCCGGGGAGGGGAACCGGAGGGCGACCGGGGCGCGGAGGGCTGAGCGACCCGGGGGGCCGAGTGGCCGGCCCCCCGCCCGCACGACTCGGCGGTCAGGACAGGTGCGCCTGGACCTCCGCCGCGGCCTCGTCCCCGTAGGCCTTGGTGAAGCGCTCCATGAAGTGGCCCCGCCGCAGCTGGTACTCCTGCGTGCCCACCGTCTCGATGACGAGGGTCGCCAGCATGCAGCCGACCTGCGCGGCGCGCTCCAGGGAGACGCCCCAGGCCAGGCCCGAGAGGAACCCGGCGCGGAAGGCGTCGCCGACGCCCGTCGGGTCGGCCTTGCGCTCCTCGTCGGGCGTGCCGACCTCGACCGGGTCCTCGCCGGTGCGCTCGATGCGCACGCCCCGGGCGCCGAGGGTGGTCACCCGGTGGCCGACGCGGGAGAGGATCTCCTCGTCGCTCCAGCCGGTCTTGTTCTCGATGAGGCCCTTCTCGTACTCGTTGGAGAAGAGGTACGTCGCCCCGTCCAGGAGGATGCGGATCTCCTCGCCGTCCATGCGGGCGATCTGCTGGGAGAAGTCGGCGGCGAACGGGATGGAGCGGGCGCGGCACTCCTCGGTGTGCCGGAGCATGGCCTCCGGGTCGTCCGCGCCGATGGAGACCAGGTCGAGTCCGCCGACGCGGTCGGCGACGGTCTTCAGCTCGATGAGGCGGGCCTCGCTCATGGCGCCGGTGTAGAAGGAGCCGATCTGGTTGTGGTCGGCGTCGGTCGTGCACACGAAGCGGGCGGTGTGCAGCGTGTCGGAGATGCGGACGGAGTCGGTGTCGACGCCGTGCCGCTCCAGCCAGGCCCGGTACTCGTCGAAGTCCGCGCCGGCGGCGCCGACCAGGATCGGCCGGGTGCCGAGCTGCCCCATGCCGAAGGCGATGTTCGCGGCGACGCCGCCGCGGCGGACGTCCAGCTTGTCGACCAGGAACGACAGCGAGACCGTGTGCAGCTGGTCCGCTACGAGCTGGTCGGCGAAGCGGCCGGGGAAGGTCATGAGGTGGTCGGTGGCGATGGAGCCGGTGACTGCGATGCGCACGGCGGGGATTCTCCTGAGGGAGGCGGACCTTGACACTTCACGCTATCGGGTGGGCGGGGCCGCCCTGAAGGCAGCGAAACTACCCGATAGTAGATCTTTCTCCGTGAGTCCTGACGTGCCTACGGTGCCGGTATGACGAACCTCAAGGTCCACACCCCCGTTCCGGTCGATCTCGAAGGCGAGCTGGCGTCGCTGCCGGGGGACGGGGCGCGGATGGCTCCGCACTGGGCGGTGCCCGACCGGGTCGCCGCCCGGCCGGTGTCGCCGGCCCTGATCCACGGTGTGACGGTGCCGCCGTCGTCGGCGCGGCTGCTCGACGCCATGGCGGACTACGGGGACTGAGCGGCGCGCGCCCGGGAACCGCGAGCTCCCCCGCTGCGTCCCATCGCTGTCCCCCGTAAAGGGGAGGCGGGATACGACCCACCGACGGCCTGGATCCGGGCGGGCCGGGTCCCATGGGACAGCTGTGCAGCCGAAGGAGCGATGCGGTGAACACCGAGCGACCCGACAACGACGACGCCGGGGAAGCGGGCGGCGCCGGTACCGCGGACGTCCCGGAACCGGGTGTGGCGGAGGACGCCGGAGCACCGGCCGGGTCCGACGGGGTCGCCGGTACCGCCCGTGCCGACGACGCCCCGGAGGCCGCGGAGGCGGAGGCGGGCGCGTCGTCCCGAATCCAGGACCGGTCCGGGGCCGGACCGGAACCGGCCGAAGCCCCTGACGGCACCGCGGACGACACCGACGGCCCGGCACCGGCCGCCGGCCGCACCACCGGCGCGGACGGCCCCGGCGCCGCGGAGGGCGAGGGCGGCACGGCGGAGAGCGCCGGCGCCCGGGACGAGCGGGACGCCCCGGCCGGCTCCGCCGCGGCGGAAGGTTCCGGCACCCGGTCCCGGGGCGACTCCGCCGGACAAGGCCCGGGCGGTCCCGCCCCGGGCACCGCGGCCGAGGGCGCCGACGGGCGCCAGGGGCGTCCCGGATCCGCCCCCGCTCCCGTCCACGACCTGCCCCGGGACTCCGAGGACCGGGTCCGGCACGGCGGTGGGCGCCCGCGCACGCCCGCGATCATCGCCTCCGTCGCCGCCGCCGTGCTGCTGGTCGGCGGTGGTGGGGCCTGGCTCGCCTCCCACGCCTCCGGCGGGTCGGGCGGCGGGGCGACGTCCGGCGCGCCCGGTGGGGACGGCACTCCCCCGCCGCTCGCGCTCGACGGGTACTCCGACTCCACGAGCGGCGGCAACGGGATCGCACCCGGGGAGCCCAACCCCTACGGCGCCACCTACCGGGTCGCCGGCACCCTGCCGGAGGGACCCGGCGAGGCCCCGGTGTACCGGGCCCGGGGTGAGGTCGCGGCGGCCGACGTGGTCCGGCTGGCGAAGGCCCTCGGCGTCGAGGGGAAGCCCGTGGCGCAGGGCGGGGTCTGGCGGATCGGCGGCCAGGACGGTGCGGGGCCGGGCCTGCAGGTGAACCGGGAGGCGCCGGGCGCCTGGACGTTCAGCCGGTACGCCCCGGGCACCGACGACTGCAAGGGCACCGAGACCTGCACGCCCCCGCGCGACGGCGGCACGCCGGTCGGCGAGGACGTGGCGGAGAAGGCCGCGGCGCCGGTGCTCAAGGCGTTGGGTCAGGACGACGCGAAGGTCGACGCGAGCCAGGTCATGGGCGCCCGGCGGACGGTGAACGCCGCCCCCGAGATCGGTGGACTGCCCACGCACGGCTGGACGACCGGCATCACGGTCGGCTCCGGCGGCGAGGTCGTCGGCGGCAGCGGTCGGCTGAAGGCGCCGGTGAAGGGCGACACCTACCCCGTGGTCGGGGCGCAGAAGGCGCTGGAGCTGCTGGAGGGCCGGCCGAAGAGCGACCCCCGGACGGGCATCGGCGGCTGCGCGAGCCCCGTGCCGCTGGAGGAGGGGCAGGAGGAGCCCTGCGGAGCGTCGGCGAGCGGCACGCCGCGACCGGACACGGTGACGGTCGAGAACGCGGTGTTCGGACTGGCCGCGCACACCGTCGACGGCCGCCAGGCGCTGGTGCCGTCCTGGCTGTTCGAGGTGACGGCGCCGGGCGCGAAGGACCCGTTCACGGTGACGTACCCGGCGGTCGACCCGACGTACCTGGCCTCCCCCCGGTCGAGCGAGCCGGGCGACGGGACGGCGTCGCGGCCCGGGCCGCGTGAGGTGGAGGTGGACGGCTACCGGGCCGAGGGCGCGGAGCTGACCGTGACGTTCACGGGCGGGGTGTGCGCCGACTACGACGTGACGGCGGACGAGAAGGGCGGCGAGGTGACGGTCACCGTGACGTCGACGCCGTGGCGGGACAAGGTCTGCATCATGATCGCCAAGCAGTTCCAGGAGACGGTTGCGCTGGACGAGCCGCTCGGCGGCCGGAAGGTCGTGGACCAGGACGGCAAGGGCATCCCGCTGGCCCGCGAGGGCGCGCGGCTGCCGGCACCCCCCACGCGGGAGCGCTGAGCGGCCCGCGGACCGACCGCACGACGCGAAGGCGGCGGCCCCGTCGGAGGGGGCCGCCGCCTTCGTCGTGTCCGCTGCCGCCCTGGGGCGGTCCGGCGGGGTCAGCTGAAGGAGTCGCCGCAGGCGCAGGAACCCGTCGCGTTCGGGTTGTCGATCGTGAAGCCCTGCTTCTCGATGGTGTCCACGAAGTCGATCGTGGCACCGCCGAGGTACGGGGCGCTCATGCGGTCGGTGACGACCTTCACACCGCCGAAGTCCTTCTCGACGTCGCCGTCGAGGGACCGCTCGTCGAAGAAGAGCTGGTAGCGCAGGCCGGAGCAGCCGCCGGGCTGGACGGCGACGCGCAGCGCGAGGTCGTCGCGGCCTTCCTGGTCGAGCAGCGCCTTGACCTTGGACGCGGCGGCGTCGGTCAGGATGATGCCGTCGGTGACGGTGCTGGTCTCGTCCGATACGGACATCTACATCTCTCCCGGGTTGTACGGAGACTGCTTGCCGACGGTTCCAACCGGCGGGGCCGCGGATTCATTCCGGGCCGGACGCTCGATCTCGGCTTCCTTTTCATGCTCGCACACGTGCCGGGAACCGGAAAACGCCTCTTTCCCGGCCTTCCCGGGAATGAACGGCGCCCCGCCGGGATTCACGTCACACAGACGCTATGGGCATCGTCAAAGTGACGTGAAGCGGTTATGATAGATAGCGTCAAATCGACGAAAAGTCGCCGGAAACAGAAAGGGTGCGTGTCGTGACCACCGCCCAGACCCAGGAGCTCGACGTACAGCCGACGCCCCTCGCCCTGCTGCTCCTCGGCCGTGAGGCCGACCCGAAGAGCGAGCGCGGCGTGGAGTGTCCCGGCGACCTGCCCTCACCGTCCGACCCGGACCTGGTGGAGCGCGCTCGCCGGGCGAAGGAGAAGCTCGGGAACAAGGTCTTCGTGCTCGGCCACCACTACCAGCGCGACGAGGTCATCCAGTTCGCCGACGTGACCGGTGACTCGTTCAAGCTGGCCCGGGACGCGGCGGCGCGCCCGGAGGCCGAGTACATCGTGTTCTGCGGTGTGCACTTCATGGCGGAGTCCGCCGACATCCTGACGTCCGACGACCAGAAGGTCGTGCTGCCCGACCTCGCCGCCGGCTGCTCCATGGCCGACATGGCCACGGCCGAGCAGGTCGCCGAGTGCTGGGACGTGCTGACCGAGGCCGGCATAGCCGAGCAGGTCGTGCCCGTCTCGTACATGAACTCGTCGGCCGACATCAAGGCCTTCACCGGCAAGCACGGCGGCACGATCTGCACCTCCTCCAACGCGAAGCGGGCCCTGGACTGGGCCTTCGAGCAGGGCGAGAAGGTGCTGTTCCTGCCCGACCAGCACCTCGGGCGCAACACCGCGGTCCGCGACATGGGCATGTCCCTGGAGGACTGCGTCGTCTACAACCCGCACAAGCCGAACGGCGGCCTGACCGCCGACGAGCTGCGCGCGGCGAAGATGATCCTGTGGCGCGGCCACTGCTCGGTGCACGGCCGCTTCAGCCTGGACTCGGTGAACGACGTGCGCGAGCGCATCCCGGGTGTGAACGTCCTGGTCCACCCCGAGTGCCGGCACGAGGTCGTGGCCGCGGCCGACTACGTCGGTTCGACGGAGTACATCATCAAGGCCCTGGAGGCCGCCCCGGCCGGTTCCAAGTGGGCCATCGGCACGGAGCTGAACCTGGTCCGCCGCCTGGCGAACCGTTTCGCTCCCGAGGGCAAGGAGATCGTCTTCCTCGACAAGACGGTCTGCTTCTGCTCGACCATGAACCGCATCGACCTCCCCCACCTGGTCTGGGCCCTGGAGTCCCTGGCCGAGGGCAACCTGGTCAACCGCATCGAGGTGGACCAGGAGACGGAGGCGTTCGCGAAGCTGGCCCTGGAGCGGATGCTGGCGCTGCCGTAACCACGCTCCCGCCCCTCGTCACCCCGAGTGCGGTGTCCGCTCGGGGTGCGCGGGGTCGAGGCTGAAGACGGTGCCGTCGGGGGCGGCCGCGACCAGGGCGCCTTCGGCGAACCGCACCTTGGCGGCCCCCCAGTCGGTGTCGTTGCGCTCGGCCCGCGGCAGCGTCTCCCACAGCAGCGTGCCCTTCTTCGCGTCGAGCGCCCCGACCCGGCCGCTGGCACTGGCGAGGTACACGGCCGCGGTCCGCGGGTCGTGGACCACCTCACCGGGCTGCTCCAGGCTGGTCGGGGTCCGCCACAGCGGCCGGCCCGTGCGGACCGACACCGCGGTGACCCGCCCGCTGGAGGTGGCGAACCACAGGGTGCCGTCCGCCAGCGTCACCTGTCCCGCGTACTCCTCGGCCGGCTCCACCGTCCGCTGCGCACCGGTGACCGGGTCGACCAGCCGGATGCGCGCGTACGGGGTGTCCTGCCCGATGAGCAGATTCCCGTCCTCGTCCTCGGTCAGGTCGAGGAACACCAGCCGGCCGTCGAAGGCGCCGACGTACGTCGCGCTGCCCGGTACGGTCAGCCGGCGTGCCGTGCCGCCGCCCTGGCGCAACTCCCTGACCAGGGTGTCCTGTGTGCTCTCCATCAGGGTGCAGTTCAGGTAGAGCGTCCCGACGGCCTCCGTGATCCCGCAGACGTGCTGCGCGGGCAGCCGCTCCGTCCAGCGCCCGGCCCCGGTGCGCGGCGCGCGGGCCGTCACCGAGGTGCCGTCGCCCTCCGGGATCACGACGACGTCGCCGGCGAGGATCGCATCGACCCACTCGTCGTTCACCGCGCGGTCCCACAGCCGGTCACCGGTGGCGGTGTCGAAGGCGAAGACCCGGGTGGCCCCCTCGCCCGGCGGCTCCTGCTGGACCAGGACCGCGTCCTCCCGCACCCCGAGGATCTCGAACCGCGACGGATCGTCTCCGGTGACGGCCGCCGCCGGGCCGGCCCGCCAGACGGTCGCGCCGGTCCTCCCGTCCAGGCGCACGGGCAGGACCCCGTCGCCCGCGCAGTAGACCGCGCCCTCGTACACGTGGCACTGCGGTCCGCCCCGGCGCCCTCCGACGGGCTGCGGCCGCGGCGTCGTGCGCACTCCTCGCCCGGCCGTCTCGTACACCGTGGTCTGCCAGGGCTTCCAGCCGGCGGGCGGTGCCGCCCAGCGGGAGCTCGCGGACGGTGCGGAGCCGGGCCGGCCGGCGTCGCGCGCCCACCCGGGGCCGAGCGTCAGATAGGCCGTCAGACCGAGGGCGACGGCACCCACCGTGCCCGTCGCCGCGAGCAGCGGACGGATGCGGCGGCGCGGACGGACCGGATCCGGCGGGTCGGCGGCCGTGACCGGGTGGGCCGTGCCGCCGGTGTACAGCGGGCCGGCGCCGAGGTGCACGGTGGGCGGTTCGCCGTCCTCGCCCCGCTCGGGCAGCAGGGCCGCGAAGTCCCGGGCCAGTTCCTCCAGTACGGGCCGGTCGGCGGCGTCCTTGGCGAGGCAGCGCTCCAGCAGGGCCCGCAGCGGCTGTCCCACCCCGTCGAGCACGGGCGCGTCGTGGACCACCCGGTAGGCCGTGAGATAGGGGCTGTCCGTGTCGAACGGCCCCCGCCCCGCGACGGCGTAGGCCAGCAGCGACGCCAGGGAGAAGACGTCCGACGCCGGGCCGACCTCGCGGGCGTCGGCGAGCTGCTCCGGGGACATGAACGGCGGGGTGCCGATCATCTGGCCGGTCTCGGTGAGCGTCAGGTGGTTCTCCACCGCGCGGGAGATGCCGAAGTCGATGACGCGCGGGCCGTCCCCGGCGAGCAGCACGTTGGCCGGTTTCAGGTCCCGGTGGACCACGCCGGCCCCGTGGATGTCCCGCAGTGCCTCCACCAGGCCCAGGGCCAGCCCGCGCAGTTCGGCCGGGGAGAGGGCGCCGTGGTCGCGGACCCGCCGGGCGAGCGAGGGCCCGGGCACGTACTGGGTGGCCATCCAGGGGCGCGCCGCGTCCGGGTCCGCGTCCAGGACGGGGGCCGTGAAGGCGCCGCTGACCTTGCGGACGGCCGCGATCTCCTGCCGGAACCGGGTGCGGAACACCGGGTCCTCGGCGTACTGGGCGTGCACCACCTTCAGCGCCACGTCCCGTCCGGAACGCGCCCGGCCCCGGTAGACCACGCCCATGCCTCCGGCCCCGAGCCGGTCGACCAGCCGGTAGCCGCCGACCGACTTCGGGTCGTCCCTGTGCAGCGGCACGCGCGAAACCCCTTCACCCGTAAGGCCGTTCGAGCCCACAGGATACGGAACGGCACCACGGCAACGGCCGGGCACCGACCGATGAGGTCGGTGCCCGGCCGCGGGTGCCGGACCGTCACACGTTCGCGGGCTCCGGCTCCTGCGTGTCCGTCCGCTCGGGCGTGCGGCCCTTCTTCGCCGCCCGCTTCTTCGCCCGGCGCTCCTTGCGGAGTTCGACCATGGCGTACAGCGTCGGCACCAGCAGCAGGGTGAGCAGCGTCGAGGTGACCAGGCCGCCGATCACCACCACGGCCAGCGGCTGGGCGATGAAGCCGCCCTCGCCGGTGATGCCGAGCGCCATCGGGAGCAGCGCGAAGATGGTCGCCAGGGCGGTCATGAGGATCGGCCGCAGCCGGTGCCGGCCGCCCTCGACGACGGCCTCGACGATGCCGTGGCCCTGCTTGCGGTACTGGTTGATCAGGTCGATCAGCACGATCGCGTTCGTGACCACGATGCCGATCAGCATCAGCATGCCGATCATCGCCGGGACACCCATCGGGGTGCCGGTCGCCACCAGCAGGCCGATCGCGCCGGTGGCGGCGAACGGGATGGAGACGAGCAGGATCAGCGGCTGGACCAGGGACCGGAAGGTACCGACCAGCAGCAGGAAGACGATCGCGATGGCCGCCAGCATCGCCAGGCCCAGGTTGGCGAACGCCTCGTCCTGGTCCTCGGAGACACCGCCGATCGACGCCGTGGCGCCGGCCGGGAGCTTCAGCGCGTCGATCTTCGACTGGAGCTCGGTGCTGACCGCGCCGGTGTTGTCGCCGGTCGGCTTCGCGGTGATGGTGGCCGCGCGCTGGCCGTCGATGCGGGTCATGGAGACCGGCCCGTCGGTCAGCTTCACCGTCGCGATGTCGCCGAGCTTCACGGCGCCCAGGCGCAGGTCGCGGAGCTGCTCCAGGGTCGTGGCGGGCTTCGCCGAGCGGATGACGACATCACGCTCGGTGTCGTCCAGGACCGCCTTGGCCGCGGTGGTGCCGCGCACGGCCTGCGCGACGGCCGCGCCGAGGGTCTGGTCGTTGAAGCCGGCCGCGGCCGCCTTGCTGTTGGCCTTGACCGAGATGCGCGGGACGCTGGTCGCCAGGTCGCTGGTGACGTCCGTGACGTCGTCGAGGGAGGCGACCGTCCTGCGGACCTCCTCGGCCGCGGTGCGCAGGACGCCGGCGTCGGCGGCCTTCACCACGACGCTCAGGTCCTGGGCGCCGAAGCCGTCACCGGCGGCGATGGTGGTGGTGCCGACGCCCTTCAGACCGGCCAGGCCCTTCTCGATGCGGTCCTGGACGTCCTCGTAGGACGCCGAGTCCTCCAGCATCACCTGGTACGAGGCCTGGTTGCTGTCGGTGCCGCCGCCGAAGGCCGCCATGAAGCCGGACGAACCGATCGTGACCTGGTAGTCCTTCACGCCCTCGGTGGAGGCGAGCAGCTTCTCGACCTTCTTCGCCTGGGCGTCGGTCGCGGCCAGGCTGGTGCCGGGCTTCAGCTCCTGCTTGACGGTGAGGACCTCCTGCTCGCCCTGGTCGAAGAAGTTCGTCTTCAGCAGCGGCGCCATGCCGAACGTGCCGACCAGGACGACGAGGGCGATGGCCACGCTGGTGAGGCGGCGACGGGTCGCGAAGCGCAGCACCGGGACGTAGATGCGCTGCAGACGGCTCCTGGCCTCCTTCTCCTCGGCCAGCCGGCGAGCCTCGTCGGCGTCCTCGGGGGTGCCCTTGGGCGGCCGCAGGAACCAGTACGACAGGACCGGCACGACCGTCAGGGAGACGAGCAGGGAGGCCAGCAGCGCGGCCGTGACCGTGAGGCTGAACGAGCCGAACAGCTCGCCCACCATGCCGCCGACCAGGCCGATCGGCAGGAACACGGCGACCGTGGTGAGCGTGGAGGACGTGACCGCGCCCGCGACCTCGCGCACCGCGTTGAGGATGGCCGACTGGCGCTCCTCCCCGTAGCCGAGGTGGCGCTTGATGTTCTCCAGGACCACGATCGAGTCGTCGACGACCCGGCCGATGGCGATGGTCAGGGCGCCGAGCGTGAGGACGTTCAGCGACAGGTCGCGGGTCCACAGCACGATCAGGGCGAGGACCACGGACAGCGGGATGGACACCGCCGTGACGAGGGTGGAACGGATCGAGGCCAGGAAGACCAGGATCACCAGGACCGCGAAGAGCAGGCCGAGGGCGCCCTCGGTGGTCAGGCCCTTGATGGACTTGGACACGGCCGGGCCCTGGTCGCTGACGACCGTCAGGCTCGCGCCGGAGCCGAGGTCCTCGCGCAGGTCGGGGAGCTTGTCCTGGACGGCGTCGGAGATGGCGACCGCGCTGCCGTCGCGGTCCATCGTCACGGCGACGGCGAGGCTGGGCTTGCCGTCGGTGCGGGTGAGGGAGTCGGCCGGGGCCTCCTGCTGCTTCACCGTGGCCACGTCGGCCAGGCGCACCGGCTTGCCCTTGCCGGGCTCGCCCGTGACCATCAGGTCCTGGATCTGCCGCAGCGAGGTGAAGCCGCCGCCGACCTGGACGGTGCGGTTGGCGCCGCCCTCGTCGAAGGAGCCGGCCGGCACGGTCGCGCCGCCCGCCTGGAGCGCCTGGGCCAGGGACTGCGAGGTCAGGCCCGCCTTCGCGAGCTTCGCCTGGTCGGGCGTGACGCTGACCTGGAGGTCGCGCACGCCGTCGACGGTGACCTGGCCGACGCCGTCGATGCTCTTCAGGTCCGGCACGACCGTCTTGTCGAGCTGGTCGGCCAGGGCCTGCTGGTCGCGGCCGGAGGTGACGGCGAGGACGACGGTCGGGATGTCGTCCGTGGAGCCGGCGACGACCTGCGGGTCGACGTCGTCCGGGAGCTGCACGCGGGCCCGGTTGACGGCCTGCTGGACGTCGGCGACCAGCTGCTCGGTGTCGTTGCCGTAGTCGAAGGACGCCATGATCAGGGCGTTGCCCTCGCTGGCGGTGGAGGTGACGCCGCTGATGCCGTCGACGGCTTCGAGACTGTCCTCGATGGGTTCGACGACCTGCTTCTCGACCACGTCGGGGGACGCGCCCTGGTACGGCGCCAGCACGGACACCATGGGCAGTTCGATGGTGGGCAGCAGCTGCTGCTTGAGCTGGGGTATCGCGATCGCCCCGAAGACGAGCGCGATGATCGACATCAGCCCTATCAGGGCCCGTTGGGCGAGGCTGAATCTCGACAGCCAGGACATGGGTGAGGGTCTCTCTTCTGTTTAACGGCAGAAGCGGCAGCGGGCGCGCAGATGAGCGCCCGCCCCTACACCTTGAGCCATGGCCGGGGCCGGTTTCGTAGGCCCCAGGTCCCGTTCCTTATGCGGCGCCTACTCCGCCCGCAGTACGGCCGGGTCCGGTTCACTCCACCCTTGGACGGACCAGACCCGACTCGTACGCGATGACCACCAGCTGGGCCCGGTCGCGGGCGCCCAGCTTCGCCATGGCGCGGTTGACGTGCGTCTTCACCGTCAGCGGGCTGACCTCCAGCCGCTCGGCGATCTCGTCGTTGGAGTGTCCGCCGGCGACCTGGACGAGCACCTCGCGCTCCCGCACGGTGAGCGAGTCGAGCCGCTCGCCGCGGGCCGGGTCGCGGTCGTCGTCGGCGGGGTCGTTCTGGGCGAGGAAGCGGGAGATCAGGCCGGTGGTGGCCGCCGGGGACAGCAGCGCCTGGCCGCCGGCCGCGATCCGGATGGCGTTCAGCAGCTCCTCGGGCTCGGAGCCCTTGCCGAGGAAGCCGGAGGCGCCGGCGCGCAGCGACTGCACGACGTAGTCGTCGACCTCGAACGTCGTCAGGATCACCACGCGGACGCCGGCGAGGGCGGGATCGGCGCTGATCATGCGGGTGGCGGCGAGGCCGTCGGTGCCGGGCATGCGGATGTCCATGAGGACGACGTCGGCGCGCTGCTCCTTCGTCAGCCGGACCGCCTCCGCCCCGTCGGAGGCCTCGCCCACCACCTCCATGTCGGGCTCGGAGTCGACGAGCACGCGGAAGGCGCTGCGCAGCAGTGCCTGGTCGTCGGCGAGCAGGACACGGATGGTCATACGGGGTCCTCCCCGGTGGATGGGCGGCTCTTGACGGGCAGGATCGCATGGACGCGGAAGCCGCCGCCGTAGCGGGGACCGGTGGTGAGGGTGCCGCGCAGGGCGGTGACCCGCTCGCGCATGCCGAGCAGTCCGTGGCCGCCGCCGGTCCCGGGGGCCGCGTCCTCGCCGCTGCCGTCGTCCAGGACGGTGATCTCGATGTTCGGTCCGACGCGTACGACGCTGACCTCGGCCTTGGCCTGCGGCCCGGCGTGCTTCTGCACGTTGGTGAGGGCCTCCTGGATGATCCGGTAGGCGGCCAGGTCGACGGCGGCGGGCAGGGTGGTGTCCTGGTCGGCGCGGGCGACCTCGATGTGCAGGCCGGCGTTGCGGAAGGTGCCGGTGAGTTCGTCGAGGCGGTCCAGGCCCGGGGCCGGTTCGGTGGGGGCCTCGGGGTCGCCGGACTGGCGGAGCAGGCCGACGGTGGCGCGCAGTTCGTTGAGCGCGGAGCGGCTGGCCTCGCGCACGTGGGCGAGGGCCTCCTTGGCCTGGTCGGGGCGCTTGTCCATGACGTGGGCGGCGACCCCGGCCTGGACGTTGACCAGGGCGATGTGGTGGGCCACGACGTCGTGCAGGTCGCGGGCGATGCGCAGGCGCTCCTCGGCGACCCGGCGGCGGGCCTCCTCCTCGCGGGTGCGTTCGGCGCGTTCGGCGCGTTCCCGGATGGCCTGTACGAAGGCACGGCGGCTGCGCACCGCGTCGCCCGCGGTGGCGCCGATGCCGGTCCAGGCGAAGATCGCGAGGTTCTCCTGGGCGTACCAGGGCAGACTGCCGGCGGCCATGGCGGTGCCGGTCAGCACGGTCATGGTGAGCAGGCCCACGCGCCAGGTGGTGGGGCGGTCGGTGGTGGAGGCGACGGTGTACAGGGCGATGACCGCGGACATGGCGACGGGGGCGCGGGGGTCGCCGGTGACGGACTCGATGACGGAGACGGCGCCGGTGAGGGCGAGGACCGTCATCGGGGCGCGGCGCCGGAAGACCAGGGCGGCGGCGCCGAGGGCCATGAGGACGAGGCTGAGGGCGTCGGGGGTGCGCAGGACCCAGCTGACGCTGTCGCGGTGGCGGGGTTCGACGAACGAGCCGGCGACCATGCAGACCAGGACGGCTGCGGCGAGGACGGCGTCCAAGGCCAGGGGGTGCGCCTTGGCCCGGCAGCGGGCCCGCGCGAGGGTGCTCACGGGCATTCACGGTAGCCGGGGTGGGGGTGCGCGGATACGGGGCCGGGTGTGAGATGCACGGTGTCGTGACCGGGAGCGAGATGCACGGTGTCGTGGCCGGAGCGAGCGGTCCGCGGCCGGGCGGCACGCGTGCCCGCCGGTGCCGGCGTCAGCCCGGGATCAGGCCGTCGTCGCCGAGGAGCTCCCTGACCTCCTCCAGGGTGGCGTCCGGGGAGGGCAGGATCAGCTCCGAGGGTTCCAGGGACTCGTCGGGGAGGGGGTCTCCCAGGTCGCGGACCCTCGTCAGGAGGGCCTGGAGGGTGCGGCGGAAGCCGGGGCCGTCGCCGTTCTCCATTTCCGCCAGGAGCTCGTCGTCCAGCTTGTTCAGCTCGGCGAGGTGGCCGTCGGCCAGCCTCACCTGCCCCTCCCCCATGATCCGTACGATCATGTCGCCCTCCTAGGCGTGGGCCCTACTGCTTGTCGAAGCGCGGGGTGTCCTGCGACTGCTGCGGGGACTGCTGCCGGTCCGTGCCGCCTTCGATGGCCTGCTGCCCACCGCTGGAGCCACCGGCGAGCTCGGCCTTCATGCGCTGCAGTTCCAGCTCCACATCCGTACCACCGGAGAGCCGGTCCAGCTCGGCCTGGATGTCGTCCTTGTGCATGCCGGACGGGTCGTCCAGGGCGCCGGAGGCGAGCAGTTCGTCGATCGCGCCGGCGCGGGCCTGCAGCTGGGCCGTCTTGTCCTCGGCGCGCTGGATCGCCAGCCCGACGTCGCCCATCTCCTCGGAGATGCCGGAGAAGGCCTCGCCGATGCGGGTCTGCGCCTGGGCCGCCGTGTACGTCGCCTTGATCGTCTCCTTCTTCGTACGGAAGGCGTCGACCTTGGCCTGGAGCCGCTGGGCCGCGAGGGTGAGCTTCTCCTCCTCGCCCTGGAGCGTCGCGTGCTGGGTCTCCAGGTCGGTCACCTGCTGCTGGAGCGCGGCCCGGCGGGAGAGCGCCTCGCGGGCCAGGTCCTCACGGCCCAGCGCCAGCGCCTTGCGGCCCTGGTCCTCCAGCTTGGTGGACTGCGACTGCAGCTGGTTCAGCTGGAGTTCCAGGCGCTTGCGGCTGGTCGCCACGTCGGCGACGCCGCGGCGCACCTTCTGGAGCAGCTCCAGCTGCTTCTGGTACGAGTAATCCAGGGTTTCGCGCGGGTCCTCGGCCCGGTCAAGGGCCTTGTTCGCCTTCGCGCGGAAGATCATCCCCATACGCTTCATGACACCGCTCATGGGCTTCGCGCGCCCCCTTCTGACCGACTCCGGTTCCAGCTCCAGCGACAGAACCCACAGTACGGGCCCTGCATCCATTACCGCACTGTTCGGGGACGGATGCGCTCATCCCCAAGGACGACTGCGTACGCTCCCGATCCGGCGTAGGGAGTAGGTGATCCCCGGGGTCACCCGGGGTGTACGGCCCGGAGACGACCGGGTGCGTACACAACGTCCCCTCTGTCCCCTTACAGACGACTGGTGTTGCCGGATCGTTCCCCACCGGGCTGGGGTCCATGCCCGGAAGCCCTTACCCTTGGGTTTTGTGTTCCGTAGCCGTGCGAAGGATGAGAAGGCCCAGGACGCCGACAAGGCGCCGGTGAACTTCTCCAAGCAGCCCCGCGACCCCCAGGCCCCCAAGGGCCGCCCCACGCCGAAGCGCAGCCAGGCCCAGAGCCAGCGCCGCAGCGTGGCCAACACGTCGATGACGCGCAAGGAGGCCGCCAAGCGCCAGCGCGAGGAGCGCCGTGCCGCGCTGGAGCGCCAGCGCCAGGCGCTGGCCAGCGGCGACGAGCGGTATCTGCCCGCGCGTGACAAGGGGCCGGTGCGCCGGTTCGCGCGTGACTTCGTCGACTCGCGGTTCAACATCGCGGAGTTCTTCCTGCCGATGGCCGTGGTCATCCTCGTGCTGAGCATGGTGCGGGTGGCGGCGCTGCAGAACATCGCGCTGCTGCTGTGGCTCGTGGTGATCGTGCTGATCGTGCTCGACTCGTTCGTCACGGCCTTCCGCCTGAAGAAGCAGCTGAGCGAGCGCTTCGCGGGTGAGAACAGGCGCGGTGCGGTCGCCTACGCCCTGATGCGCTCGCTCCAGATGCGCCGGCTGCGGCTGCCGAAGCCGCAGGTCAAGCGTGGGGAGCGGCCCTGACCGCGACGCCGTTCTCCGGGGGTGCGGCACAGGCCTGGCTGGACCGGCTGGGCGGGCTGCGTGACGTCGTCCGGCAGGAGCTGGTGGCCCGCCAGCTGGACGAGCAGATAGTCGGGCGTTTCCCGGTCGGCAAGCGGCTGCGGGTGCTCGACGTGGGCATGGGCCAGGGCACGCAGGCGCTGCGGCTGGCCCGGGCCGGGCACCAGGTGACCGGTCTGGAGCAGGACGCGACGATGATCGCCGCAGCCCGGGAGTCCCTCGCCGGGGAGCCGGAGGGCATCCGGGAACGGATGCGGATCATCGAGGGGGACGGCCGGGACACCGGCGTGCACTTCCTGCCCGGCAGTTTCGACGTGGTGCTCTGCCACGGCGTGCTGATGTACGTGGAGGAGCCCGACCCGCTGCTGGCGGGGCTGGCCCGGATGCTCGCGCCGGGTGGGCTGCTGTCGCTGCTGGTGCGCAACGGCGACGCGCTCGCGCTGCGGCCGGGCCTGTCCGGCGACTGGTCCGGGGCGCTGGCCGCGTTCGACACGGTCGCCTACCGCAACCGGCTGGGGCTCGACGTACGGGCCGACCGGCTGAAGGACCTGACGGCGACGCTCGCGGGGATCGGGGCGCCGCTGCACGCCTGGTACGGGGTGCGCGTGTTCACCGACACGGCGGCGGACGGCGCCGAGCTCCCGGCCGACGTCGAGACGCTCCTCGCGGTGGAGGAGAAGGCCGGGCGGACGGATCCGTACCGCGGGGTGGCCGCGCTGCTGCACCTGTGCGGCGTACGGGGCTGAGGCACCCCGCGCGGCGGGTGGGCGAGGGCCGCCGGCCCCCGCCCCCGGCTCACGCCTCGGCCGCGTGCAGGCTCATCGGCCCGTAGATCTCCGTGGCGTCCTCGAACAGCCGCACCTGGTCGGCGCCGCCCTCCTTCAGATCCTTCCAGTGCTCCCCGATCCAGGACTCGGCGTCCCCCTGGGTGGGGAACTCCTCCGGCGGCACCGCGGGCTCGACCTCCGTCCCGTCGGTCTTCTCGAACCGCCACGTCCATGCCGCCATGTACGCCTCCCATGTGTGTGAGCACACTGCACAGCGAAAGCCGGATCCCGGTCCGGCTCCCGACCCGAGCCTATGCGCTCCGCCGGTGGGGCGTCACAGACCCTGCGGGAGCGCGGGGTGTGGGGCGGGTGCGGGTCGTGGGTGGTGTTCGCGCAGTTCCCCGCGCCCCTGGAGGGGCGTCTCCGTCACGCGCGTTGCAGGTGCAGGGGTGAGAATCGGGGCGTGGAACTGACTCTGCTCGGCACCGGCGCCCCCGCGGGACTCCCCCGCCCCGACTGTCCCTGCGCGGCCTGTGCGGCCGCCCTGGGCCCGGACGCGCGGGCGGCCACCGCGCTGCTGGTGGACGGGGTGCTGCTGCTGGACCTGACGCCCGGGGCGGCGTTCGCCGCCGCGCGCGCGGGCCGTTCCCTGACCGGGGTGCGGCAGGTGCTGCTGTCGCATCCGCACGACGGGCCGGCGGTGGAGGTGCCGGCGGGGCTGCCGCAGCCCGGACGGGTGCCGGACGGGCGGGAGTTGACCCTGCTGACCGGGCACCGGGTGCGGGCGGTGGCGCTGGACGCGCCGGGCACGGGCTACGCGGTGACCGGGCCGGAGGGACAGCGGCTGCTGTATCTGCCGCCGGGCGGGGCCCCGGCGGGTCTGGAGGAACCGGCCGCGCCGTACGACATGGTGCTGGCGGACGTCGTGGGGCGGCCGGACGCGCTGGCGAAACTGCGGGCGGTGGGGGCGGTGGGGCCGACGACCGACGTGGTCGCCGTGCACCTGGACCACGACGTGCCGCCGGGCCCGGAGCTCGGGCGGCGGCTGGCCGCGGCCGGGGCGCGGGCCGTGCCGGACGGGGCCACGCTGGCGGTCGGGGCGTACGAGGAGGTGCCGGACGTGCCGCGCCGGACGCTGGTGCTGGGCGGGGCGCGGTCGGGGAAGTCGGTGGAGGCCGAGCGGCGCCTGGAGGCCTTCCCCGGCGTGCTGTACGTGGCGACCGGCGGGTCGCGCGACGGGGACACGGAGTGGTCGGCGCGGGTGTCCGCGCACCGGGAGCGGCGGCCCGGGTCGTGGCGGACGGCCGAGACCTGCGATCTGGTGCCGCTGCTGCGGGAGCAGGGGCCGCCGCTGCTCATCGACTGCCTGTCGCTGTGGCTGACGGACGCGATGGACGCGGCCGGGGCGTGGGACGACGCGGTGTGGGCGGAGCGCGGCGAGAAGGTGCTGCGGGAGCGGGTGCGGGAGCTGACGGAGGCGGTGCGGGCCACCCGGCGGACGGTGGTCGCCGTGTCGAACGAGGTGGGGTCGGGGATCGTGCCGGCGACCGCGTCGGGGCGGCGCTACCGGGACGAACTCGGGCGGCTGAACGCGCGGTTCGCGGCCGAGTGCGAGCATGTGCTGCTGGTGGTGGCCGGACAGGCCGTGGCGCTGAAGGGCTGACGGCCGCGGCCCTCACCCGGCGGTGCGGGCGATCAGCCGGTACGCGTTGGCGAACCGGGTGCGGCGGGCCACCGGGGCGAGGAGGTGGTCGGCCACCGCCGCCAGGGCCACCAGCGGCACGCCCGCGCGGAGCAGGGCGCCCCGGGCGTGGCGGTGCGAAGGGGGCGGGGGGATCGCGCGCCAGGGCGTGTCGGGGGCCGGCAGGGCGTGCGAGAGGGACAGGGCCACGGCGCCGGAGAGGTCGTGCGGGACGTGGGTGGGGCGGTGGTCGACGGTGACGATCGTGCAGCCGGCCGCCTCCAGTTCGGCCCGCAGGTTGCGTGGGGGCATCAGGTGGAGGTGGCGCGGCTGGTCGTAGGGGAGCCACCAGCGGCCCAGGAGGGCGGCGAAGACGCTGCGGGGGTCCAGGGTCTCGACCAGGAGGTGGCCGCCCGGGCGCAGGACCTCCAGCGCCGCCCGGAGTTCGGCGCGCGGATCGGGCGTGCCCTCCAGGTGGTGGAGCATGCTGACCACGTCGTAGCGGCCGCGCAGGGGCGCGGTGAGACGGGGGTCGGTGAGGCGGCCGACGTGCGCCTCCTCGACGCGTTCGGCCGAGCGGGCCCGGACCACGCGGGGGGACGGGTCCAGGCCGTCGAACGCGGTGTAGGGGAAGAACTCCCGGGCGGTCGCCGGGAAGCGCGCGTGGCCCGTGCCGACGTCCAGCCAGCTCTCCGGTTCCCCGAGGCGCCGCATCGCGCGGGCGGCCGAGCGGTGCCGCCCGCGGCCGGCGCGCAGGGCGAGGAGCCCGTCGCTCGCCGGGTCCCTGGGCGCTCCGCGCACCGTCCGGTGGTACAGGGCGAGTCCCTCGGCGGTCAGGCGGGGGTTCTGGAAGGTGTGGCCGCAGTCCCGGCACTCGTCGACGGTGAAACCGCCCGGCTTGTACTGCCGCAGGTCACCCGTGCGCAGCCGGTTGCGCAGCCGGGCGGAACCGCACCAGGGGCAGTCCTCGCGGCGCGGTTCGTGGACCCGTGCGGTCGCTTGCGGGGCGTGGGCCGCGGAGGCGGCCGAGGGGGCGGGACGGGCGGGCATGGGCGGCTCCCGGGCGCGAGGGCATGGGCAGGGGACGGACGGCGGGGGTGGTGGACGACCGTGCGCGGTCACCGCCCGGTGATCCGCCGGGCACCTGCCGACCCTTCCGACATTTCACTGCAAAACGGAACGTATGGGATGCCGATCCCGGGTGCAACGACGTCGTCCCGGCGGTGTGGTGATGTGGCGCCGTGCTGTTCGATCGGGGCCGGTACTGTTCGGCGAATGAGCTCGCTTAATCTCGACGACTTCACCGATCTGATCGAGCGTCCGGACGGCGGGGTCCGCCGTGACGCCGAGGCGCGCCGGGAGCGGCAGATCGTGCCGCCCGGGTCGCTGGGCCGCCTCGACGACCTGGGCGAGTGGCTGGCGGCGGCGCAGTCGGCCGTGCCGGTGCGGCCGGTCGAGCGGCCGCGGGTGGTGCTCTTCGCCGGTGACCACGGCGTCGCCGAGCTGGGTGTCTCGGCCCGTGGGGCGGGCGGCGCCGGGGAGTTGGTGCGCGAGGTGCTGGAGGGCGGCCGGCCGGTGTCGGTGCTGGCGCGCCGGCTGGGCGTGCCGGTGCGGGTGGTCGACATGGCCCTGGACTCCGACCCCGGGTCCCTGCCCGCCGACGTCGTACGGCACCGGGTCCGGCGCGGCAGCGGGCGCATCGACGTCGAGGACGCGCTGACCCTCGAGGAGGCCGAGGCGGCGTTCCGGGCCGGGGTCGCGGTGGCCGACGAGGAGGCCGACTCGGGTACGGACCTGGTCGTCCTCGGCGATGTGAGCGTCGGCGGGACGACGGCGGCGGGCGTGCTGGTCGCGGCGCTGTGCGGGGTCGACGCGTCGGTCGTGACCGGGCGTGGCGGGCTGGCCATCGACGACCTGGCGTGGATGCGCAAGTGCGCGGCGATCCGGGACGCGCTGCGCCGGGCCCGGCCGGTGCTCGGGGACCAGCTGCAGCTGCTGGCCACGGTGGGCGGCGCCGACCTCGCCGCGATGACGGGCTTCCTGCTGCAGTGCGCGGTGCGCAAGCTGCCGGTGGTGCTCGACGGGGTCGTGACGGCCGCGTGCGCGCTGGTCGGGCAGCGGATCGCGTTCCGCGCCCCGGACTGGTGGCTGGCCGCGCACGACAGCGGGGAGCCCGGGCAGGCGAAGGCCCTGGACCGGATGGCCCTGGAGCCGCTCCTCCATCATGGGGTGACGGTCGGCGAGGCCACCGGAGCGCTGCTGGCCCTGCCCCTGGTCCAGGCGGCCGCGGCCCTGGCGGCGGAGCTGCCGGAGAGGCCGGCGGAGCCGGAGGACCCGGAGAAGTCCGAGAGCCCGGAAGGGCTTGGGGATGCGGAACAGCTCGGTGACTCGGCGCAGGGCATGCCCTCGGCGGGCTCCGGTGGGACGACGGGGTCGGTGACCTAGGCAAGGGCGGGGGATCCCGACCCGGCCCGAGAACCCCGCGCGAGTCGGGAACCCGGCCAGGGCCGAGAACTCCGCGCGGGTCGAGAGTCCGGCCAGGGCCGAGAACTCCGCGCGGATCGGGAATCCGGCCAGGGCCGAGAGCTCCACGCGGGTCGGGATCGGGAATCCGACCCGGGCCCGGGGGAGTCGCTGTGCGTCCTCGGCGAGTGGCGTCAGCGGCGTTCCAGGGACCGGACCGGCTCCGGGTCGGGCGCGCCGCCGATCCAGTCCTGGAAGGCCCGCCGCGGGCCCACCCAGCGACGGTCGTGGTGGTAGGCCCGCAGCCCGGCCCTGGCCCGCGCCCTGGGCCGGTTGCGGTAGAACCGCTTGGCCCACGGGGAGGCCGGACGGGCCAGCCGTACCGCGCCCACCAGGGCGACCAGCGGGACGATCAGGCCCACGACCGCGAGACGGAGCTTGCCCTTGAACAGGGCGATGAGGGCGAAGGCGAAGTTCACCAGGACGTTCGCCAGCACGGCGGCGCGGTTCTGCTCCTGGTCCTCGGACAGGTCGTCGACGCCCAGCGGGGAGAAGCCGAGCAGCAGCAGCCCCACGAGGGAGGCGGTGAGGACGACCATCTCCACGCTCTTGCGGCCGTCCGGCGTCCAGTAGACGTCGGCGAGGTGCAGGATCAGGGCGAACTCGTCCAGGACGAGGCCCGCGCCGATGCCGAAGAGGACCGCGGCCAGGCAGGAGCCGAAGCCGTGCTGACCGCCGGCGACCGCGCCGAAGCCGCCGATGAGGGTGAGGATGACGCCGGGGACGACGTGGTGGACGTGGACGCCACCGCTGCCGCTGATGTTGCGGAAGGGGCCCTTGCCCGCCCGGATGAGGCGCGTGATGACCCGCGTGATCACGAAGGTCAGCACGAACGCGAGGAGGGCGAGGAGCAGCGGAAGCTTGCCGGGCTCGATGATGTTCTGCTCCAGCCATCCCATATGTGAACTTTATCCTCGGCCGCCGTGTCCGCTCTCCTGACCGGCCGGTAGCCTGCGCCGATGACCGGAACCTCGCCCCTCGACGGTGTCCGCTTCGCCTTCGGCACGCTCACGGTGATCCCGGTGCGGGTGACCCGGTGGGACCGCGGGGCGGCGCGCGCCGGCATGCTGTGCGCTCCGCTGGCCGGTGTCGCGGTCGGCGCCGCGGCCGCCGCGGCCGGGCTGGTGCTGCTGTTCCTCGGCGCGGGCGCGCCGCTCGCCGCCGTCGCAGGTGTCGCCGTACCGGCCGTGCTCACCCGGGGGCTCCACCTGGACGGGCTCGCGGACACCGCCGACGGGCTGGGCAGCGGCAAGCCCGCCGAGGACGCGCTGCGGATCATGAAGCAGTCGGACGTCGGCCCGTTCGGCGTCCTCGCCCTCGTCCTGGTCCTGCTGGCGCAGGTCGCCGCGCTCGCCCAGGCCTACGAGGCCTCCTGGGCCCGGGGCGCGTGCGCCGCCGTCGTCTGCGCGACCGTCGCCCGGCTGGCCCTGACGCTGGCGGCCCGGGCCGGGGTGCCGGCGGCGCGGCCGGAGGGGCTGGGCGCTGCCGTCGCGGGTGTGGTGCCGGTGCGGGCCGCGCTCGGTGCCGCCCTCGCCGTCACGGCGGTGGCGGCGGCGGCCGGTGCCGCCTTCGGACCGTACGAGGCGGCCCGTATGGCGCTCGCGGCGCTGCTCGCCCTGGCCGCCGCCGAGGCGCTGCTGCGGCACTGCACACGGCGGTTCGGCGGGGTGACCGGCGACGTGTTCGGCGCCCTCGCGGAGACGGCCGCGACGACGGTGCTGGTCGTTTCGTCACTGGGCTGAAACGAACTCCCCGTCCCCCTCCTGTCCGGGCCGTCCAGCCGCTAGCTTCCTGCTCCGGACACATCACGTGATCGGGGGACGCTCATGCCGAAGCTGCGCCGCGCCGTGGCCTGGTCGATCGACTTCGCACTGGTGGTGGCGCTGGCCTCGGCGCTCGCCGTGCTCACCTTCCACCGGATATCGGCACTCGTCACCGACGTGCCGGAGCTGGCCGCCCGCGGCGGTCTCGATCTGCTGACCTCGCGCGGTGACGTCCTCGGCGCCTCGCAGGACATGGGGCTCACGCTGTGGGACAAGTCGGTGCTCTACGTCGAGCAGGCCTTCGGGCTGCTGGTGCTGACGGTGTTCCTCTACCAGTGGGCGTGCCTGGCGCTGGCCGGGCGCACGGTCGGCAAGGCCCTGGCCGGTCTGAAGGTCACCGCGCTCCCGGCGCGCCGGGCCCGGGCCGCCCGGCGGGCCGCGGTCACCACCGCGGCGGACGTCGCCGTCTACGCGGTGGCCTGTGTGCTGCTGGTGGAGGGTCAGGTCGTGCTGTCGGTGCTGGTGTGGGCGGTCGCCGTGGCGCTGTTCCTGCTGAACGCGCTGCCGGTCCTCTCCCCCGCCCGGCGCTCCCTCGCCGACCGGGTCGCGGGCACGGCGGTCACGGGCATCGGGCTCAGCACTCCCGCCGCCACGCGCCCAGTTCGTACTTCTTGAGCAGCGAACTCAGCTTCAGCCGGCGGGACTCGGGGCAGAAGCGCCCGGTGGGCACCTCGTACTCGACGTGGAAGACCGCCTTGTCCGCGTCGACGAACGGCTTCAGGGCGCCGCACTCGCCGTACTGGGCGCACTGCTCGTTGACGGCGAAGTCGAAGTCGCCGACCAGTTCCGGGATCTGGTCCAGGTCGTTCTTCAGCCCGACGGCCAGGCCCCGGTCGTGGGCCAGGCGGGCGACGAGGCGGTTGTAGCGGAGCTGGTCGGCCGCCGTGAGCGGGAAGCCCGTGTCGTTGCGGTAGCCGTCCATGTTGTCGGGCTCGACCGCGTCGAAGCCCTTGTCGCGGCACATGTCGATGCGGGCCGCCATGAGCGGTTCCAGCACGTCGGTGCGGCGGATGTCGAGCCAGCGCTCGCCGTCCCAGCCGTTGCCCCGGCCGAGGACGGACTTCGGGAACTTCTCGGCGTCCGGGCGGAACTCCTCCCAGGCGCCCGTCGACAGGTAGCAGATGACCTTGCGGCCGTCGTCGTGCAGTGCCGCGACCGTGTCAGCGGAGTGGTCGAAGCCGTCGATGTCGTAGACCGGCACGTCCACGGAGGTGTCCAGGCGCCCGCTGAGCTGCCACTGCCAGGCCGTGCCGGGGCGGGGCTGCCAGCGGGGACCGGGCTTGTCGTCGGGGGCCTGGGTGCAGCCGGCGAGCAGCAGGAGCAGCAGGGCGGCGGCCAACAGCGGGCGTCTCACGAGGTGTTCTCCGGGGTGTACGGCAGCGAGTACGGCAGGGTGCCCCAAGGATGATCCCCGGTTCCGGGCACCGCGCAGTGCACCGCCGCCCCCCGTGCCCGGGCGAGGCCGGCCGGGTCGGCGCCCTGCGGCACACCGTGCACGAGATGGCACAACCGTACGTCCGGGCCGCCGGGCCACGGCTGCGGGGGCAGGGTGCGGTACGTCTCCCAGGTGCCCTCGAAGGTGACGAGGACGTCGGCGACACGGGCGTAGCAGGGGTGCGGTGCCGTGCCGTGGTTGAGGACGAGGGTGCCGCAGCCCACGCCCCAGGCCGCCACGGCGAGCCGCTGGTAGTGCTCGAACTCCTCGGGCCCGGACGGCACCTGGTCGAGGAAGGCGCCGTCGGTGCCGTACCAGTCGCGGTGCCGGGTGAGGTCGCGGACGACGTCGGTGGCGGCGCGGCGGCCGTAGCCGGTGTCGGCGTACCCGAGGACCCGCACTCCCCCGGCGGCCCGCAGCCGGGCGGCCACCTCGGCGAACGCCGGGTCCCGGCGGTCGCCCGGCCCGTCGGCCGGGTTGAGGACCACCCCGTACAGGCGGGGCGCGGCCGCGACGATCGCGTCCCACTCGGCGGGGCGGACGGAGGGGTGCTCGTAGTACGGGACCAGAAGAGTGCTCATCGGTGGGCGGTTGCCCTCCCCAGCCGGGCGCACACCACGGCGGTCTGGACGACGGCCGCCGTGCCGTACACCACCGCGCCCGCCAGGTGCGGGTCGCCGGTGCGGGTGACCAGCAGCAGGGTCTGGGCGAGGGCCGCCGCGCAGCACACCGCCGCCGCGCCGGTCACCGCGCCGAACGACTGGAGCAGCAGGCCCGTCCACAGCACGGCGCCCAGCAGGAGCAGCCCGGCCGTGCGCACTCCGTCCGGCTGCGGGGCCCCGGGCCACAGGGCGGTGGCCGCGACACCCAGCGCGAGGAGCGCGGCGAGGTAGGCGGCCAGGCACCGCAGGACGGTGCGGACCGCCGTGCGCCGGAACTGCCGTGCGGTGGAGCTGGAACGCAGCCCGGCGAGACCGGCGCCGCGGAAGCGGTACAGCAGCCACTCGGCGGGCCCCATGCTGAGGGTGAGGGCCACGGCGGCGGGGGCGGCGACGGCGCCGCCGGAGGCGCCCGCGAGGACGTCGCCGAGCGCCGCGTGGAGCACGAGCACGCCGGTGGCCAGCCCGAACAGGGCGTAGGGCAGGGAGCCCGTGAGCCGGGGGCCGGCGGGGCGGTGGGCCGCGGGCGCGGTGCCGAACGCGCCGAACGGGAGCAGGGCGACGAGCCCCGCCGTCCAGCCGTCCGGGTCTCTCAGGGCGGGCGCCACCTCGCGCAGGGCGAGCGCCCCGGCCACGGTCAGGGAACCCGCCAGAAGGGCGAGGCTCGCCACCGCGGGCAGCGGATCGGCCAGGGACAGCACGGCGCCCGACGCCATCGGGGCGAGGGCGACGAGCAGGTGCCGTTCGCGGCCCATCACCAGCAGGACGGTCGCCGCGGCCAGGTAGCAGGACTGCCCGGCGGCGAAGGCGATCACGGCCGGGGGTGCGCCGCCCGCGCACGCCAGGGCGACCAGGGCGCCGAGCAGCGCGCCCGCCGGGGCGCCGAGCAGCAGGGCGCGCCGGGCGGCCGTGCGGTCGCCCAGGCCCAGCCAGGCGTACGCGCGGTGGGCGAGGCCCTGGTTCCAGGTCCAGCCGCACAGGGCGGCGGCCAGGAGCGGGACGGTGCCGGCGGGCAGGCCGTCGTCGCCCGGGCCGGTGAACAGGGAGGCGCCGAGGACGTAGGCGAGGCCGGGCAGGGCGAAGACGACACCGCGGAGCAGGCAGTCGAGCAGGCCGATCCGCCAGGGGTCGGGGGCGGGGCCGTCGGGTTCGGGGTAGCGGCGTTCGACGCGTGCGTAGAGGGTCTCGGCGAGCGCGAAGGAGTCCCGCACGCCGTACCGCTCGCGTATGCGGTCGTCGGAGAGGCCGTCGGACTCCAGCCGGGCGGCTATCTCGTCGGGGTGGACGGCGGCGGCCACGAAGTCGGCGAGTTCGCCCGCGAGTTCGTCGACGGGGTCGGGCAGGGCCCAGCCGGGGGTGCGCTGCCGGGGGACGCCGGGGAGGGTCTCCGGGCGGGATTCCCGGGGCAGCCGGACGCTGTCGCTCACCAGTCGGTCCCGTCCGTCGCGACGGCCGCGTACCAGGGGTCGCGCAGCTCCCGTGTCCAGTCGGCGACGGTCTCCAGCATCGGCTCGTACACCTCGTCCTCGCCCGCGAGTTCCTTGTAGATGGTGCGGAAGGCGTCCACCGAGCGGCGCAGCGTGAACCGGTCGATGACGCGCTGGCGCGCCGACCGCCCGAGTTCCAGGCGCCGCCCGTCGTCCTTGAGCAGGGTCAGCGCGGCGGCAGCCATCTTCTCGGGCTCGCGCGGCGGCACCACCAGGCCGGTGTCGCCGACGGCCTCACGCACGCCGCCGACGTCCGTGGACACCGTCGTACGGCCGCACGACATGGCCTCGATGACGGAGAACGGGAAGCCCTCGGAGATCGACGACAGCATGACGAGGTGGCCGGCCGCGTAGGCCCGCCAGACCTCGCTGACGCGGCCCTCGAAGGTGAGGCCGTCGGTGACGCCGAGTTCGGCGGCGAGTTTCTCCAGGCGGGTGCGGTAGGCCTCGCCGCCGGGCGGGACCGGGCCGAAGAGCCGCAGCCGGGTCGCGGGGATCTCGGCGCGCACCAGCGCGTAGGCGCGGATCAATGTCTCCAGGTCCTTGATGGGGTCGACCCGGCCGCACCAGGACAGGGTCGGGACCTCGGGCTCGGGGCCGGCGTGCGGGAAGGCGGCCGGGTCGACGCCGTTGTAGACCGTGCGGATCTTGTCGGCGTCGGCGCCGCCGCGCTCCTCCCAGCGGCGGTTGTACCGGTTGCACGGGGTGATCAGGTCGGCGGCCCGGTAGCCGTGGGAGTTCAGCTCGCGGTGGAAGCCGAGCATGCAGGCCTTCACGGGCCAGCGCTGGGCGTCGCCGCGCCGGCCGAGGTAGCGCTCGCGCAGGTAGATGCCGTGCTCGGTGAGCAGGAACGGCACGCCGTCCAGGTGGCGGGCGGCGAGCGCGGGCAGGGTCGCGAGGCCGCTGCTCACGGCGTGCGCCACGCAGTCCTCGGGCAGGCGTGTGCCGAGCGGACGCAGGGCGTGTTCCAGCAGGTCGGTGGCGGTGAGCGCGTCGTGCACGGTGGGGCGGGCGGCGGCCGTCGGCAGATGCGGCATGGTCCAGATCCACATCAGCGACCGCAGCGCCGACTCGGTGCGCAGGGCGGCTGTCAGGTGACCGTCCCGGGCCGGTTCGCACAGCTCGCGCAGGGACTCGCCGAAGTCGGCGTGCGAGCCGGGGTCGAGGAAGGAGAGCAGGAAACGCTCCCAGGTCTCGGTGAAGCGGCGGCGGGCCCTGCCGTAGGGAGGTCTTCCGCGGCCGGGGCGCGGGCCCCACAGCGGAACAGTGGTGTGCGCGCGGACGTTGGGCGGCAGCTCCCAGGCGACGGGCTCACGGCCGCTGCCGGTGAGCGAGACGAGGTGGAAGTCGACCTCCGGCATGCCCTTGACGAGCTGGTCGCACCAGGTGCTGACGCCCCCGTGGACATGCGGGTAGGTGCCTTCCGTGAGCATGGTGACATGACGGCCCGTTCGCCTCATGCGGTGTTTCCCCCTGTGGTGCGGATTCCGTGCGGGGAACTGCTGCCCCGGATCCCGGGTGCGGGTCCGTCGTGGCCGGTCGCGCAGTTCCCCGCGCCCCTCTAGGGCAGCTTCAAGGTGAGAGCCGACCGGAGTGCCTCCGGGGTCGTCCAGGCCGAGCGGGCCCCCGCGTAGGGGGTGCCGAACGTGGTGGTGCCCAGGACGAGTTGCTTCCTGGTGCCCTCCGGGGCGGTCACCGGGATCTGGGTGCCGGAGGGGGCGGTGACCGTGACGGTGCCGCCGATCCGGTACGCCGTCACGCGGTTGTTCTCCAGGGCCGTCCGCCAGGCGGCGCGGCGCTGCAGTTCGGTGCCGATGGCGCTGTGCCGCGGGTTCTCCAGCGGCGTGTTGTCGGCGAACAGCGCCCGGTGGTCGGCGAGCACCTTCTCCATGACCGGGTAGAGCAACCGGTCCTCGGCCAGGTTGGACTGGTGCGCGTAGTGCGGCCGGGGGTCGCCCGCGAGGACGTGCCCGAGGGCGGTGCGCGCCTCCTGCGGGACGATGTGCTCGGCGTAGCCGGTGGCCGCGTCGAGCGGCTCGTCGAGACACGTCGAGGTGGGGTTGTCCTCGCAGACGCCGCTGCCGCCGTCGGCCCGCGAGGTGTAGACCCAGTTGTACTCGTCGGCCATCTCGGCCGCCGTGCCCACGTTGTAGTACACGTTCATGGGGTGGCGCGGCACGGTCAGCGCCTTGCCGACGGCCCGCTGCCCGGGCTCGCGGGAGTTGTCCGAGGCGATCCACCGGACACCGGTGTCGGCGAGGGCGCCGGCCAGGTTCGGGTTGTCGTCCGGCTGCTGCGGCAGCGTCCTGAGGCCCGAGTGCTCACCGGTGACCAGCTCGGTGCGGTCGACGGCCAGGCCCTTGTTCACGGCCCAGGTGTGGTTGTCGCGGATCTGCGCGGCGATCTGGGCGCGGCTCATGTACTTCGTCGAGCCGTCGGCGTTCTTCGCGCAGCTCCACGGCACCCGGGAGGTGTCCTGGACGCAGCCGAGGAAGGGGTGCGTCCAGGTGTGGTTGATCCAGCGGTACTGCGCCTTGTCGGCGAGCAGCCGGGCGGTGAGGGCGTCGGTACCGCCGTGCTCGGTCTTCCACGCCTCGCCCGAGCCGGCGTTGAAGACCATGTCCATGGTGAAGCCGTGCGTGCGCTGCCACTGCGCGGCGTGGGCGGCGTCGTCCGCGGTCATGCGGATCGGCGTGGTGCCCTCGCCGTCGCCGTCCGGGCAGTCGAAGTCGCCCGGGGTGCAGTTGCGGGCGGTGTCCCAGCGGCTGTCCGGGGCGAACACGTCGTCGACGTGGACGGCGAAGGAGTTGCGCGTGCGGCCCAGGTGCACGCCCTGGGTGAGCCATTCGACGATGCCGCGGGCCAGCAACCGGAACTGCTGCTGGTTGCCGTTGTAGGCGAAGGTGACGACGAGTTCGCGGCGGCCGTCGTGCGCGTACTCGCCGACCAGGCTGCCGCGTCCGGTGCCGCCGGGCACGGGGATGTCGACGTAACTGGTGTAGCCGGTGCGCGGCCGGGCGACGTAGCCGTAGCTCTCCTGCACCGCGGCCGCGTTGTCCTCGAAGCGGAACGCGCCGTCGAGGTAGCCGAACCAGCCCGCCTTCCCGGCCGCGGTGACGGACGCCTCGCGCCCGTCGAGGCTGCCGGCCCAGCCGCCCTCGCTCGTGTAGTCGAGGCCGACCCCCGGGTGGGCCCAGGTGTAGGCGTCGACCTGCGGGATGCCGTACGTCCGCTCGTAGGTCTCCAGGGCCGCCTGCTCGGCGGAGCCGGCGCCGAACGGGGCCTCGTTCGGCAGGACGACGCCCTGGTACCTGGCACGCGGCCGGCCGTCGACCGTGTCGCTCAGGAACGCCGCGGTGATCTCGGGCCGGCCGCTGTCGTCGAGGTCGACCTTCGTGTACGGGATGCCCGTGGCGTCGAGGTGCGCGGCGACGGCCCTGACGGAGCTGTCGCCGTTGTCGACCACCAGCACCCTCAGGTCGACGCGCGGGTCCTGCGCGGCCGCCGCCCCCGGGGCCACCGCCCCGGCCGTGATCATGCCTGCCGCCGTCACGGCGGCGGCCGTGTCTCTCCACTTGCGCGCACGCGGCGCCATGGTGCCTCCCCCAGAAGATTCCCCGGGATCCCCTCGCGGCCGCCGCGGCGGCCGGACTCACGGCCGAAGCGGCCGGGCGCGAGGGGGATCCGGGGCATCACACAGAGCGGTGAGCAGGGCGCTCACCGGATCCCGACGAGTGTGACCCAGTTCACCGGTGTGAGGGATCAAGAAATGGCCACTACGCCACCGTCGGGTGAACGCCCGCAGGAATGAGCGAACGGGGCCACGCGCGTAGTCTCGTCGTCGAGTGTTCGCCGCACCGGGAAAGGCCCCGTGAGACCCGCTCTCAGCGGTCCGCATAGGGTCGGCTGTCGGGCCCGGTCGACCCACACCGTTCGACCATGCAACTTCACATCGGAAGCGAGATTTCACCACCGTGACTGCTCTCACTCTCAGCACCGCCGCGGCGCCCGGTCTGCGGGCCGACGCGATCGTGATCGGTGTCGCCAAGGGAGCCAAGGGGCCGGTCGTCGCACCGGGCGCCGAGGCCGTGGACAAGGCGTACGACGGCAGGCTCGCCGGCGTCCTGGAGACGCTCGGCGCCTCCGGTGCCGAGGGCGAGGTGACGAAGGTGCCGGCACCGTCCGGCTTCAAGGCCCCGCTCGTGCTGGCGGTCGGTCTGGGCACGGTGCCCGAGAAGGACGCCGCCTACGACACCGAGGCCCTGCGCAAGGCCGCCGGCGTCGCCGCCCGCGCCCTGACCGGCGCCCGCAAGGCCGCCTTCGCCCTGCCGGTGACCGACGCCGGCGACGCCGGTGCGATCGGGGAGGGCGCGCTGCTCGGCGCGTACTCCTTCGACGCCTACAAGGAGAACGGCAAGGACCCCAAGGCGAAGAACGGCAAGGCCCCGCTCGCCGAGGTCGCCCTGCTCGGCGGCAAGCCCCGCGACCGGGCCTACAAGGCCGCGGTCGAGCGCGCCGTCGCGGTCGCCGAGGAGCTCAACCGGGCCCGCGACCTGGTCAACACCCCGCCGAACGACCTGAACCCGGAGTCCTTCGCCGCGATCGCCCAGGCCGCCGCGAAGGAGCACGGCATCAAGGTGCAGGTGCTCGACGAGAAGGCCCTGGTCAAGGGCGGTTACGGCGGCATCCTCGGGGTCGGGGCCGGCTCGGCCGCCGGACCGCGCCTGGTGAAGCTGTCGTACACCTCGTCCAAGGCGAAGAAGCACCTCGCCTTCGTCGGCAAGGGCATCACGTACGACTCGGGCGGCATCTCGCTGAAGCCGGCCGGCCACAACGAGACGATGAAGTGCGACATGAGCGGCGCGGCCGCGGTGTTCGCCGCGGTCGTCGCCGCCGCGCGGCTCGGCCTGGAGGTCAACGTCACCGGCTGGCTCGCCCTGGCCGAGAACATGCCCTCCGGGTCGGCGACCCGTCCGGGTGACGTGCTGCGGATGTACAGCGGCAAGACGGTGGAGGTGCTCAACACCGACGCCGAGGGCCGGCTCGTGCTGGCGGACGCACTGTGGGCCGCGTCGCAGGAGAAGCCGGACGCGATCGTGGACGTGGCCACGCTGACCGGTGCGATGGTGCTGGCGCTCGGGAACCGGACCTTCGGGATCATGGGCAACGACGACGCCTTCCGCACGGCGCTGTACGAGGTGGCGGAGGAGGTCGGGGAGCCGGCGTGGCCGATGCCGCTGCCGGAGCACCTGCGCAAGGGGATGGACTCGCCCACGGCCGACATCGCGAACATGGGCGAGCGGATGGGCGGCGGGCTCGTCGCCGGTCTGTTCCTGCGCGAGTTCGTGGGCGAGGGCATCACCTGGGCGCACCTGGACATCGCCGGGCCGGCCTTCAACGAGGGCGGCCCGTTCGGCTACACGCCGAAGGGCGGCACGGGCAGCGGCGTGCGCACGCTGGTGCGGCTGGCGGAGCTGACGGCCGCGGGCGATCTGGGCTGACCCTCGCCTGAGAGCCCGGTCTCGCCGGCTGTGCGGCGAGTGCGGGGGCGTGGGGGCTGTTCGCGCAGTTCCCCGCGCCCCTTCGGGGCGCTTCCCCGAGCGGCTCATGTGAACGTGGGGTGTCTCACACCGCAGCCCGGCGTCTCCTTGTGTGCCGACAAGTGCGAAGATGGGGCACGGCAGGACAGGGCCCCACCGAAGGGCCGAAGAACGAGCGGCCGGACACCAGCCGCCTGCCGGTCACTGACGACCGGCTCACGGCGCACATGCATGGAGGACGTGACGTGGCGAACGACGCCAGCACCGTTTTCGACCTAGTGATCCTCGGCGGTGGCAGCGGTGGTTACGCCGCGGCCCTGCGCGGGGCGCAGCTGGGCCTGGACGTCGCCCTGATCGAGAAGGACAAGGTCGGCGGCACCTGCCTGCACCGGGGATGCATCCCCACCAAGGCCCTGCTGCACGCGGGCGAGATCGCCGACCAGGCCCGCGAGAGCGAGCAGTTCGGCGTCAAGGCCACCCTCGAGGGCATCGACATCGCCGGTGTCCACAAGTACAAGGACGGCGTGGTCGCGGGCCTGTACAAGGGCCTGCAGGGTCTGATCGCCTCCCGGAAGGTGACCTACATCGAGGGTGAGGGCCGGCTGTCCTCCCCCACCTCCGTCGACGTGAACGGCCGCCGCGTGGAGGGCCGCCACGTCCTGCTCGCGACCGGCTCCGTGCCGAAGTCGCTGCCGGGCCTGGAGATCGACGGCGACCGGATCATCTCCTCCGACCACGCCCTCGTGCTGGACCGCGTGCCGAAGTCCGCGATCATCCTCGGCGGCGGTGTCATCGGCGTCGAGTTCGCCTCGGCGTGGAAGTCCTTCGGTACCGACGTCACGATCGTCGAGGGCCTGAAGCACCTCGTCCCGGTCGAGGACGAGAACAGCTCCAAGCTGCTGGAGCGCGCCTTCCGCAAGCGCGGCATCAAGTTCAACCTGGGCACCTTCTTCGAGAAGGCCGAGTACACCCAGGACGGCGTCAAGGTCACCCTCGCCGACGGCAAGCAGTTCGAGGCCGAGATCCTGCTCGTCGCCATCGGCCGCGGCCCGGTCTCCCAGGGCCTGGGCTACGAGGAGCAGGGCGTCGCCATGGACCGCGGCTACGTCCTGGTCGACGAGTACATGCGCACGAACGTGCCGACCATCTCCGCCGTCGGTGACCTGGTCCCGACCCTCCAGCTCGCGCACGTCGGCTTCGCCGAGGGCATCCTGGTGGCGGAGCGTCTGGCCGGTCTGAAGACCGTGCCGATCGACTACGACGGTGTCCCGCGGGTGACGTACTGCCACCCCGAGGTCGCCTCCGTCGGCATCACCGAGGCCAAGGCCAAGGAGATCTACGGTGCGGACAAGGTCGTCGCTCTGAAGTACAACCTCGCGGGCAACGGCAGGAGCAAGATCCTGAACACCGCGGGCGAGATCAAGCTCGTCCAGGTCAAGGACGGTGCCGTGGTCGGCGTCCACATGGTCGGCGACCGCATGGGCGAGCAGGTCGGCGAAGCCCAGCTGATCTACAACTGGGAGGCGCTGCCCGCCGAGGTCGCGCAGCTGATCCACGCCCACCCGACGCAGAACGAGGCGATGGGCGAGGCCCACCTGGCCCTGGCCGGCAAGCCCCTCCACGCGCACGACTGACCCTCGGTCGACGAACGCGACGACACAGACTTCCGCACTTTCCGTAAGGAGCAACCGAAACCATGGCGGTTTCCGTAACCCTTCCGGCGCTCGGCGAGAGCGTCACCGAGGGCACCGTCACCCGCTGGCTGAAGGCCGAGGGTGAGCGCGTCGAGGCCGACGAGCCCCTGCTCGAGGTCTCCACCGACAAGGTCGACACCGAGATTCCCTCCCCCGCCTCCGGCGTGCTGTCCTCCATCAAGGTCGCCGAGGACGAGACGGTCGAGGTCGGCGCCGAGCTGGCGCTGATCGACGACGGCTCCGGCGCCCCCGCGGCCCAGGAGGCCCCGGCCGCCGAGCAGGCCCCGCAGGCCGAGCAGGTCGCCGAGCCCGCTCCGGAGCCGGCCGCGGCCGCCCCCTCCACCGAGCAGGCCGCCCCGGCGCCCGCCCCGACCGCCGACGCCGCCGCCGGCGGCGGCTCCGCCGAGGGCACGGACGTCGTCCTGCCCGCGCTCGGCGAGTCCGTCACCGAGGGCACCGTCACCCGCTGGCTGAAGTCGGTCGGCGACACGGTCGAGGCCGACGAGCCCCTGCTCGAGGTCTCCACCGACAAGGTCGACACCGAGATCCCGGCGCCCACCTCGGGCACCCTGCTGGAGATCGTGGTCGGCGAGGACGAGACCGCCGAGGTCGGCGCCAAGCTCGCCGTCATCGGCGAGGCGGGTGCCGCTCCGGCCGCCGCCCCCGCGCAGGAGGCCCCGGCCGCCCCGGCCCAGCCCGAGCCCACCCCGGCTCCGGCCCAGCCCGAGCCCACCCCGGCTCCGGCCCAGGCTGCGGCTCCGGCTCCGGCTCCCGCGCAGCCCGCCCCGGCCCCGCAGGCCCCGTCGGCCCCGGCCCCGCAGCAGCAGGTCACCCCGGCTCCCGAGCCGGCCCCGGCCGCTCCGGTGCCCGCTCCGGCTCCGGCCCAGGCCCCGGCCGCCGCCAAGCCGGCCGACGACGGCGCCTACGTCACCCCGCTGGTGCGCAAGCTCGCCGCCGAGCAGGGCGTCGACCTGTCCACCGTCAAGGGCACGGGCGTCGGCGGCCGCATCCGCAAGCAGGACGTCGTCGCCGCCGCGGAGGCCGCCAAGGCCGCCGCCGCTGCCCCGGCACCGGCCGCCCAGGCCGCCCCGGCCGCAGCGAAGAAGGCCCCCGCCCTGGAGGCCTCCCCGCTGCGCGGCCAGACCGTGAAGATGCCGCGGATCCGCAAGGTCATCGGCGACAACATGGTCAAGGCCCTGCACGAGCAGGCCCAGCTGTCCTCGGTCGTCGAGGTCGACGTCACGCGCCTGATGAAGCTGCGCGCCCGCGCCAAGGACGCGTTCGCGGCCCGCGAGGGCGTCAAGCTCTCCCCGATGCCGTTCTTCGTCAAGGCCGCCGCCCAGGCGCTGAAGGCGCACGCGCCGATCAACGCCCGGATCAACGAGGCCGAGGGGACCATCACCTACTTCGACACCGAGAACATCGGTATCGCGGTGGACTCCGAGAAGGGCCTGATGACCCCGGTCATCAAGAACGCCGGCGACCTCAACCTCGCCGGTATCGCCAAGGCGACGGCCGAGCTCGCGGGCAAGGTCCGGGCCAGCAAGATCACCCCGGACGAGCTGTCCGGCGCGACCTTCACCATCTCCAACACCGGGTCGCGCGGCGCGCTCTTCGACACGATCATCGTGCCGCCGGGCCAGGTCGCCATCCTCGGCATCGGCGCCACGGTCAAGCGCCCGGCCGTCATCGACACCGAGGACGGTCCCGTCATCGGCGTGCGCGACATGACGTACCTGACGCTGTCCTACGACCACCGCCTGGTGGACGGCGCCGACGCCGCCCGCTACCTGACGGCGGTCAAGGCCATCCTGGAGGCCGGCGAGTTCGAGGTCGAGCTCGGTCTCTGACCTTCCGTTCGCAGTCGCACGGTGCCCCTGTCCGGAAATCTCCGGGCAGGGGCACCGTGCCGTTTCAGGGGCGCGGGGAACTGCGCGAGCAACCACCCACCACCGTCGGCCGAACGACAGGCCGCACCGTCGGTGTAAGCCTCGTCTCACCTGCACCAGGACATCCCCACCTGCCCCACCCGCGGAGCGAACCGGCCGTATTGTCTAAGCGTCGATCCCGACCGAGGAGCCTTCATGACCGCGCCCGTCGTCCACTCGCTGCGCGAACAGATCCGCGAGCACATCCTGGAAGGGATCATCAGCGGACGCTGGCAGCCGGGCGAGCGGATCGTCGAACGCCGGATCGCCACCGAGCTGGAGGTCAGCCAGACCCCGGTCCGTGAGGCCCTGCGCGAGCTGGAGTCGCTGCGCCTGATCGAGTCCGCCCCGAACAAGGGCGTGCGCGTGCGGAACCTGACGGCCGCCGACCTGGAGGAGAGCTACCCGGTGCGGGCCGGTCTGGAGGCCATCGCCGCGGAACTGGCCGCCCGCACCCTCGCCGAGGACTGCTCGGCGCTGGAGCCCCACGTCAGCGCCCTGTACGAGGCCGACCGCCTGGCGGACGGCACGGCCCAGGTCCGGCACACCGTGGCCTTCCACCGCGAGCTGGTCCGCGCCGCCGGCAACTCCGTGCTGCTGCACACCTGGGAGGGCCTGGGCATCGAGGTGTTCACGGCCCTGTCGATCCGCTGGCTGGGCACGCAGCAGCAGTCGTACGCGGAGGAGCACGAGGAGCTGGTCGCGGCCTTCAAGCGCCGTGACCCCCGGATCGCGGAACTCGTCAAGGCGCACGTACTGGGTTGCGCGCCCCGGGCGTGACACCCGAGCGCGACCCCGCTCAAACGCCTCCGACCTGCGAAAACCACACCGAAACCCGTCACCGCGTGCCACCGGCGGAGGCACCGCGTGCCGACTTTCTCGTGATCAAGAGGTTTTATCCCTCAACCCTTTGATCGATCATCGATCAGGGAGTTACAGTCGCCGACGGGCTTGCCACCCGAGCCCCAGCCCTGTCCTGCCAAAGACAAAGGGCACCCCCGATCCCCTTACGTGAGGGAACCCCCTTCGACTGAGGAAGGCGGCGACATGACCGACCCCAACGCCATCCAGCCGAGCGAGCTCGACCAGCTCCCCGACCGGGACCCGGAGGAGACCGCCGAATGGCAGGCCTCCCTGGACGCGGTCACCAAGGCTGCCGGGCCGCACCGTGCCGCGTACCTGATGCGCCGCACGCTGGAGCGCGCCGAGGGCGCCGGCATCGCGCTGCCGAAGCTCCTCGAGACCGACTACGTCAACTCCATCCCCACCGCCGCCGAGCCGGACGTGCCCGGTGACGAGGCGATGGAGCAGCGGATCACCGCGTGGAACCGCTGGAACGCGGCCGCGATGGTGACCCGGGGCAGCAAATACGGTGTCGGCGGCCACATCGCCACCTTCGCCTCCGCCGCCTGGCTCTACGAGACCGGCTTCAACCACTTCTTCAAGGGCAAGGAGGCCGACGGCTCCGGCGACCAGCTCTACATCCAGGGCCACGCCTCCCCCGGCATCTACGCCCGCGCGTTCCTCGACGGCCGGCTCAGCGAGGAGCAGCTCGACAACTTCCGCCGCGAGTCGGGCGGCAACGGTCTGCCCTCCTACCCGCACCCGCGCCGCCTGCCCTGGCTGTGGGAGTTCCCGACCGTCTCCATGGGCCTCGGCCCGCTGTCGGCCATCTACCAGGCGCGCTTCAACCGCTACCTGACCAACCGCGGCATCAAGGACACCTCCGCCTCGCACGTGTGGGCGTTCCTCGGCGACGGCGAGATGGACGAGCCCGAGTCGACGGCGGCCCTGGCGCTCGCGGCCCGTGAGGAGCTCGACAACCTCACGTTCGTCATCAACTGCAACCTGCAGCGCCTGGACGGCCCGGTCCGCGCCAACTTCAAGATCGTGCAGGAGCTGGAGGCCCAGTTCCGCGGCGCCGGCTGGAACGTCGTCAAGACGCTGTGGGGCACAGCCTGGGACGAGCTGTTCCAGCTCGACACCACGGGCGCGCTGGTACGCCGCCTGCGCCAGGTACCGGACGCGCAGATCCAGACGTACCAGACCCGCGACGCGGCCTACATCCGCCAGGACTTCTTCGGCGCCGACCCGGCGCTTGCGGAGCTGGCGAAGCTGCTGAGCGACGACAAGATCCTGGAGTGCTTCCACTTCTCGCGCGGTGGCCACGAGGCGCGCAAGGTCTACGCCGCGTACAAGGCCGCCGTCGAGCACAAGGGCGCGCCGACCGTGATCCTGGCCCAGACGGTCAAGGGCCACACCCTCGGCGAGGGCTTCGCGTCGAAGAACGCCAACCACCAGATGAAGAAGCTCTCGGTGGACGAGTTCAAGAACATGCGCGACCTGCTCGGCCTGCCGATCAAGGACAGCGACTTCGTCGACGGCGTGGTCCCCTACGGCCACCCGGGCGCCGACTCCCCCGAGGTCCGCTACCTCCAGGAGCGGCGTGCCGCCCTCGGCGGCCCGGCCCCGGCCCGGCGCGTCCACCCGGTCGCCCCGCTGCCCGCCCCGGCCGAGAAGGCGTTCGCCTCCTTCGACAAGGGCTCCGGCTCGCAGAACGTGGCCACCACCATGGCGTTCGTCCGCCTGGTCAAGGACCTGGTCCGCGACAAGGAGACCGGCAAGCGCTGGGTGCCGATCGTCCCGGACGAGGCCCGTACCTTCGGTATGGAGTCGCTGTTCCCCTCGCTCGGCATCTACTCGCCCAAGGGCCAGACGTACGAGCCGGTCGACCGCGACCAGCTGATGTACTACAAGGAGGCCAAGAACGGCCAGATCCTCAACGAGGGGATCACCGAGGCCGGTTCGATGGCCGACTTCATCGCCGCTTCCACGTCGTACGCGACGCACGGCGAGACGATGATCCCGTTCTACATCTTCTACTCGATGTTCGGCTGGCAGCGCACGGCCGACCAGATGTGGCAGCTCGGCGACCAGCTCGGCCGCGGCTTCCTCGTCGGCGCCACGGCCGGCCGCACCACCCTGACCGGTGAGGGCCTGCAGCACGCCGACGGCCACTCCCCCGTCATCGCCGCGACCAACCCGGCGGCGCTGACGTACGACCCGGCGTTCGCCTACGAGGTCGCGGCCATCGTCAAGGAGGGTCTGCGCCGGATGTACGGCGAGGCCGCCCCGGGCGAGGACCAGGACGTCTTCTACTACCTGACCGTCTACAACGAGCCGCTGCCCCAGCCGGCGAAGCCGGCCGTCGCCGGGATCGACGAGGGCATCGTCAAGGGCCTGTACCGCTTCAACACGGCGGAGTCGGCGGGTGTGACCGTGCCGGCGAACGCCCCGCGGATCCAGCTGCTCGGCTCCGGCACCGCCATCCACTGGGCGCTCAAGGCGCAGCAGCTGCTGGCCGACGAGTGGGGCGTGGCGGCCGACGTGTGGTCGGCGACGTCCTGGAGCGAGCTGCGCCGGGACGCCCTGGAGGCCGACGAGGCGCTGCTGCGCGGCGAGGAGCGGGTGCCGTTCGTCCGGCAGGCGCTGCAGGGCGCCGAGGGCCCGGTGCTGGCGGTCTCCGACTACATGCGCCAGGTCCCGGACCAGATCGCGCAGTGGGTCGAGCAGGACTGGTCCTCGCTGGGCGCCGACGGCTTCGGCCTGTCGGACACCCGTGAGGCGGCCCGCCGCCACTTCGGGGTCGACGCCGAGTCGATCGTCGTCGCGGCCCTGGCCCAGCTCGCCCGGCGCGGCGAGGTCAAGGCGGCGTCCGTGAAGGAAGCGCGCGACACGTACGGTCTGTGAGTCCTCCCCCGTACACGGACCGTTGATCGGCAGGCCCCCGCCCCGGCGGGGGCCTGCTGCATGATGTGGCCATGCGCGCTGCCCGGTTGATCAAGATGGTGTTGCTGCTCCAGTCCCGGCCCTCCATGACGGCCGCCGAGCTCGCCCGGGAGCTGGAGGTGTCCGAGCGGACGGTGACACGGGACGCGCAGGCGCTGTCGGAGGCGGGGGTGCCGGTCTACGCGGACCGGGGCCGGGCCGGTGGCTACCGGCTGGTCGGCGGGTACCGCACGCGGCTGACGGGACTGCACCGCGGCGAGGCCGAGGCGCTGTTCCTGTCCGGGGTGCCGGGGGCGCTGCGCGAGATGGGCCTGGAGGACGCGGCCTCGGCGGCCCGGCTGAAGGTGTCGGCGGCGCTGCTGCCGTCCCTCAGGGACGCCTCCCGGACGGCGGCGCAGCGCTTCCACCTGGACGCCCCGAGCTGGTTCAAGGAGCCGGAGACGCCCGCGCTGCTGCCGGCGGTCGCGGACGCCGTCTGGGACGACCGGCGGATCAGCGCGCGCTACCGGCGCGGGGAGGAGGAGGTCCAGCGGGAGCTGGATCCGTACGGGCTCGTGCTGAAGGCGGGCGTCTGGTACCTGTGCGCACGGGTGGCCGGGGGCGGGTCCTTCCGGGTGTACCGGATCGACCGGTTCACGGCGGTGGAGGCGGGCGCGGAGCGCTTCGAGCGGGAGCCGGAGTTCGACCTGCCCGCGTTCTGGGAGGAGCGGGCCGAGCAGTTCGCACGGTCCATCCTGCGGGCGCGGGTGGTGGTGCGCCTGTCCCCGGAGGGGGTGCGCAGGCTGCCGTACGCCCTGGACTCGCTGTCCGCCGGGGAGGCCCTGGCGGAGGCGGGCGCCCCGGACGGCGACGGGTGGGTGACGGTGGATCTGCCCGTCGAGTCCGAGGAGGTCGCCCACACGCAGCTGTCGGCGCTGGGCCCGGAGGTGGAGGTGCTGGCGCCGGAGGGCCTGCGGGAGCGGTTCGCGGCCGACGCGGCACGGCTGGCCGGCCTCTACCGGAGCCGGGACGGCGCATAACGATCCCGCCCACTCCGGGTGCGCCCCCGTGCCCCAGGGCCGATGCTTGACCCGTGATGGACGAGACGGAGTTCTGGGAGCTGGTGGACGACGCCCGGGAGGCCGCCGAGGGCGACCCGGAGGAGCAGGCGGACCTGCTCGTGGAGCGGCTCGCCCAGTTGGACCCGGACTCGGTCCTGGACTTCGCCCGGCACTTCGAGTCCCGCTACAACCGCGCCTACCGCTGGGACCTGTGGGGTGCCGCCTGGGTGCTGCTCGACGGGGCCAGCGACGACGCCTTCGACTTCTTCCGGTGCTGGCTGATCGGGCAGGGCCGGGAGGTCTTCGAGGGTGCCCTGCACGACCCGGACGCGCTGGCCGACCTCCTCGGCGACTTCGACGAGGAGATCGACGGCGACGGCGAGGAACTCGGGTACGCGGCCGACGAGGCGTACGAGCAGCTCACCGGCGTGGTCGCGTCCGATCTGGGGATCCCGCCCGCCCCCGCGGAACCGGAGGGCACCCCGCTCGACTTCGAGGACGAGCAGCTGCTCGCGGAGCGCTACCCCCGGCTGTGGGAGCGCTTCAGGGGCTGATCAGCCGGCCCGGCGAGGGCCGGTGCCGGACGGGACGTACGCGTGGTTCCGCTCCGGCTCCACGGCGTGGAGCGGCGGCGCCGCGTTGGCCTGGTCCAGGGCGGACGCCGTGACCGCGGCCGGGCCCAGGACGACGGCGACGGCCGCGCAGAGCACCGCCCAGGGGCCCCGGGCGGCTCCCCGGGTGCGTGCCGCCGTGTTCCGCGTACCGCTGCTGTTCATGGTCCCCACCTCCGGTCGGCTGTCTGTGGCCCCGACCGTAGGGGGTCCGGTTGTGACGACACCGCGCGTTCGCTGTGGCTCTCCTGGGTGTGCGCGGGCCGGCCCTGGAGGCGGGCCGCGAGCTGCCGGATCCCGGGCAGGCGGGCCTGCAGAGCGGCGCCCGGGCAGCTGGTCATGTAGCCGTCGTTGTGGCCGGCCACGGCGGGCAGCCGGGCGGTGGTGCCGGCCGCGTAGCGGCTCAGCCCGTTGCTGGAGACCAGGCGGACGCCGGCCCGCGGGTCGATGCCGGTCAGGCCCAGTTTCCAGGCGGACAGCGCGGCGATGGCGCGGATCATGGGCGCGGGCACGGGCAGGCCCTCGGTGAAGGTGCCGAGGGCGGCGATGCCGCTGGTGCGGTGGTTGAAGCCCTGGGTGTGGGCGCCGGTGACGGCCCGTTCGACGCCGCCGGCGCGGCCCTCGTAGACGGTGCCGCAGCGGTCGACGACGAAGTTGTAGCCCAGGTCGTCCCAGTCGCGGCCGCCGGTCTGGCCGGTGTAGAGGTCCCGGAGGATGCGGGGCGCGTCGGCGCAGTCGTAGTCGTTGGGCGAGTCGGTGTGGTGGACGAAGACGGCGGCGACGTGGTCGTCGTAGCGCGGGCGGGGCTGGGGGCGGGCGGCGTCGCCCAGCCAGTGCGAGCGCGGCACGATGGGCGGCCGCGGGGCGGTGTACGGCCGGGCGGCCCGGTCCGGGGCGGCGCGGGCGGTGGTCTCGGCGGCGTTCTCCACGCCGTGGGCGCACAGCACCAGCGCGACGACGGCGGCGACGCCCGGCAGGCAGCCGAGCGCCACCCGCGCCGCGCGCGGCAGGCCGGCGGCGCCGGGTGCCCGGACGGCGCGGCGCCCCCGCGCACCCCGCCGCCCTCGGAAGACACGCATGGTCCCACTGTCGGCCCGATCCGGTCCGTCCGCGATGTGTGGTGTGCCACCCGGTGGAACCATCGTCACGGTCCGCGACGTTTCTCCGAGTGCACGCGCGCGTGGCCGGTTCCGATCATCCGCGCGCGGGTGACTGATCACCGGGCCCTTCCCCCACGTACTGGAGGGTTCCGAGAGAAAGGCGGCGTTGCGTGGACCTGCTCGACATCCTGCTGTTGCTGGTCGTCCTCGCCTACGCGGCGTCCGGGTACCGGCGCGGGCTGGTGGCCGGCTGTGTGTCGCTGGCGGGCTTCGTGGGCGGCGCGGTCGTCGGCGTGTGGATCCTGCCGTGGGTGATGGACCTGGTCGAGCCGGGCACCACGCGGGCGACGGTGACGGCGGTGTTCACGGTGCTGCTGCCGGCGGTGGTGGGCCACGAGCTGGCGGGGCGCCTCGCGCTGCGGCTGCGGCGGGAGCTGGACCGCGGGCCGCTGAGGGTGGCGGACGGGATCGGCGGGGCCGTGGCCAACTCGGTCGCCGTGCTGATCGTGGCGTGGGTCGTCGCGAGCGTCCTGGGCGCCTCCTCGTCGCCGCTGGTCACCTCGGCGATCCGGGACTCAAGGCTGCTCGGCGCGGTGCAGCGGACCATGCCGGACACGACCCCGGCCTGGTTCTCGGAGGCCACGTCCGCGCTCACCCAGGCGGGCTTCCCGCAGGTCTTCAACCCGTTCGAGAACGAGTCGACGGCCGAGGTCGCCCGGCCCTCGGGCGACAGCGTCACGGCGGCCGCGACGAACGCCGCCAAGCGGAGCACGGTGAAGGTCGAGGGCGTCGCCGGCACCCAGGGGCGCGAGGGCAGCGGCTTCGTGTACGCCCGGGAGCGCGTGATGACCAACGCCCACGTGGTGGCCGGCATCGACGAGCCGACCGTGCAGATCGGCGGGGTCGGGCGGACGTACGAGGCGCGGGTGGTGCTGTTCGACCCGAGCAAGGACGTGGCCGTGCTGTACGTGCCGGGTCTGAAGGCGCCCGTGCTCCGCTTCGACGACGACGCCGGGCGCGGCGATTCGGCGGTCGTCGCGGGCTATCCCGAGGACGGCGACCTGAACCTGCAGGCGGCCACGGTCGCGAACCGGGTGCGGGCGACGGGCCAGAACATCTACAACGACGGGACGGTCACGCGCGAGATCTACTCGATCCGCTCCACGGTCCGCCCCGGCAACTCGGGCGGTCCCCTGCTCACCACGGACGGGCGGGTGTTCGGCGTGGTCTTCGCCCGCTCCACCTCGGACGCCGAGACGGGTTACGTGCTGACGGCGGACGAGGTCTCCTCCGAGGCGGAGCGGGCGGCCCGCGCGACGGCGCCGGTGGACACGGGCGAGCCGGCGGCGTCGTAGCCCGCGGCACCGGGCCGGATCACAGGAAGCGGCCCATGAAGACGTCGTCGACGTAGGCGCCGTCGAGGAAGAACTCCTCGGGCAGGACGCCCTCCACGGCGAAGCCCTCGGACGCGTAGAGCGCGCGGGCCGGGGCGTTGTGCGCGAGCACGCGCAGGGTGAGGCGCCGGGCCCCCAGCCGCCGGGCCTCCTCCGCCGCCGCCCGCAGCAGGGCCCGGGCGACGCCCTGCCCGCGCGCCTCCTCCGCGACGGCCAGCCCCCGGATCATCCGGACGTGGGCGTTGCACGCGAGCGGCGTCGCGCTCCCCAGCCGGAGGTAACCGGCGAGCGTTCCGTCGAGCTCGGCCACGAGGCACTCCGCCACCGCGTCCCGCTCGCTGAAGAAGGGGCCGTACGGCGGCTCGGGGCGGGGCTGGACGGCGTGCAGCGGCGACCAGGTGGCTCGGTCGAGCCGGCCCAGCGCCTCCTCGTCCTCGGGGCGTGCGGGGCGTATGTGCGCAGTCGGCATGGGGGCACGTTACGTCGGCGGCACGCCCTCCCGGCAGGGGTTTTATCCCGCCCTGAGGGCAAGATTGAGCCATGCGACGCATCGCGGTGACCGGCGCCTCCGGTCTCATCGGCAGCGCCCTGGTGCGGTCCCTGACCGCGGACGGGCACGAAGTGGTGCGCCTCGTGCGCCGTACTCCCCGCACGGAGGACGAGGTCCGGTGGGACCCCGAGGGCGGGCACGCGGACGCGGCCGGTCTGGCCGGCTGCCACGCGGTGGTCAATCTGGCGGGTGCGGGGGTCGGCGACCGCCGCTGGACGGACGCCTACAAGCGGCGGATCCGCGACAGCCGGGTGAACGGCACGGCGGCGCTCGCCCGGGCGGTCGCCTCCCTGGACGAGGAGGTCAGGCCCCGGGTCTTCGTGAACGGCAGCGCCATCGGCTACTACGGCGAGACCGGCGACCGGGCGGTGGACGAGGACGCGCCCCCCGGGCAGGGCTTCCTGCCCGAGCTGTGCGTGGAGTGGGAGGCGGCGACGGGACCCGCCCGGGACGCCGGTGTCCGCACCGTGTTCACCCGGACCGGACTGGTCGTCTCCCGCCACGGCGGGGCGTGGGGGCGGCTGTTCCCGCTGTTCCAGGCGGGGCTGGGCGGGCGGATGGGGGACGGGCGGCAGTACTGGTCGTTCGTCGCGCTGCACGACGAGGTCGCCGCGATCCGCCATCTGCTGGACACCGACGGCCTGTCCGGGCCGTTCAACCTCACCGCCCCGAACCCGCTGACGAACCGTGAGATCACGGCGGCGATGGGGCGGGTGCTGCACCGGCCGACCCTGTTCCCGGTGCCGGCGCCCGTGCTGCGGTCCGTGCTCGGCGAGATGGCCGGGGACGTCCTGGGCAGCGCCCGGATCCTGCCGACGCGGCTGCTGGAGTCGGGTTTCCGGTTCGCGTTCCCGGACATCGAGGGGGCGATCCGGGCGGCTCTGTGACCCCTGCGACCACTTCACACCCACACGGCCGCCGTATGCGACCGCTGTGCGACCGTGCCCTGTCGATGCGCGACTCCCCCTGACCGATCACGGCCCTACCCTCGACCAGAACTCGCGTATCCCTGCGGCCTGTTGAGGGCATGACGTCTCCAGCGCCCGCGCAACCTCGAGGAGGGGCACGTGCTTGAGCCCGCGTACCAGGCGGACGTGGTCGTCGTGGGGGCCGGGGTCGCCGGACTCTCGGCCGCGCACCGGCTGACCAGCGCAGGAGTGACGACCATGGTCCTGGAGGCCGCCCACGGCGTCGGCGGCCGCATGGCGACGGAGAAGATCGACGGCTTCCGGCTCGACAGGGTGGGCCAGTTGCTGTCCACCGCGTATCCCGAACTACGGCTGACACCCGGCCTCGGCGCGCTGGCCCTGCGGCCCTTCGCGCCCGGTGTCCTGCTGCACGGCGACGGCCGCCACCACCGCGCCGGCGTCCAGCCGGGCGCAGGGGGCGCACGGGGCGCACTGCACGCGGTGCGCGCGCTGGCCAGTGCGCCCAGGTCACCGTCCGCCAGGCCTCCCCGGTACCCCAGGAGGCCGGCGGCCGTGCCCGGCCGGCAGGTCTCCGTGCCCAGGAGCCGCTCCGGCGCCCCGCTCGGCACGGCCGTGGACCAGGCCCGGCTGGGTGCCGCGCTGACCCGGCTGGCCGCCACCCCGGCCGAACGGCTGCTGGCCCGACCGGAGTTGCCCGCGGGTGAGGCCCTGGCGGCCCGCGGGCTGCCCGCCCGTACGATCGACGGCTTCCTGCGTCCGCTGCTCGCCGCCCTGCTGTGCGACCCGGACCTGAGGACGTCCAGCCGGTGCGCGGACCTCGCGCTGCGCGCCTTCGCCGGCGGCCGGCTGTGCGTGCCGGAGGGCGGTGCCGAGGCCCTGCCGGAGCGGCTGGCGCAGATGCTGCCGGCGGGCACGGTGCACACGGGCGTGCGCGTCACCTCCGTCTCGACCACCTCGGTGACCACCGCGGAGCACGGGGAGATCCGCTGCCGGGCGGTGCTGGTGGCGACGGACGCGCGGGCCGCGGCCGCGCTCCTGCCCGGGTTGCGGGTGCCGGACTTCCACCCGGTGACGGTGGTGCACCACACGACCGACGAACCGCCGGGAACCGGGGCGTCGTTGCTGCTCGACGCGGATCTGGGCGGGCCGGTCGCGCACACGGCGGTGGTCAGCCGGGTCGATCCGTCCCGGGCCCCGGCGGGGCGGGCGCTGGTGTCGTCGACCGTGCTGGGACGGCCCCCGGGAGATGTCGACACGGCCGTGCGGACGCATCTGGCGCGGCTGTACGGGGTGTCGACCGCGCGGTGGGAGACGCTGGCGGTGCATCACACGGCGGAGGCGGTGCCGGCGATGCGGCCGCCGCACGATCTGCGGCGGCCGGTGCGGTTGCTCGCCGGCCTGTACGTGTGCGGGGATCACCGGGACACCAGTACGGTCCAGGGCGCTCTGCACTCGGGGCATCGGGCGTCGGCGGCGATCCTGGCGGACCTGGGGGCGGGCCGGTCGATGCACGTCGCCGATCCCGCGCCGTCCGTGCCACGGGCCGCATAGGTGATGCGCCGGGTGCGGGCCCGTCGTGGCTGTTCGCACCCACGCGGCGAAGCCGCACATCGGCATGGCCCCGCGCCCCCGGGGCGGGGCCCTCACCCCAGCGCCGCCACCTTGTCGCGGTAACTGCGCACCGGGGCCGCGTCCTTGTACGGCTCCAGTCTGCGCTCGAAGTCCCGTACGTACTCCACCGCCCGTACCGAGCGCATCTCCGCCGCCTGGCCCGCCGCCTCCGCGGCCAGCTGGCAGGCCTGGTCGAGCTCGCCCAGGCCCAGCCGGGCGGTGGCGAGGACGACCCGGCAGAACAGGCGGCTGCGGGCGTAGGACGGGGCCCGCAGCTGCAGGGAGCGTTCCGCGTGCTGGGCGGCGGCGCGGAACTGCTGCAGGTCGCGGTGGCAGTGGCCGAACTCGTCGGCGAGCTGCGCCTCGTCGAAGAACTTCGCCCAGTGCGGCACGTCGTCGCCGGACCGGGCCGTCTCCAGGGCGCGCTCGGCCCGGACCAGGGCCGCGGTGCAGGCCCGCACCTCGCCGAGCACGCCGTGCCCGCGCGCCTCGGAGGCGTGCAGCAGGGCCTGGACGACGGGCGGGCCGGAGGTGCCGACGCCCTGCTGGGCGACGCGGGCCAGCTGGACGGCCTCCCGCCCGTGCCCGAGGTAGACGGCCTGCCGGCTCATGGTGACCAGCACGTACGCCCCGTACGCCCGGTCCCCGGCCGCCTGGGCGAGCCGCAGCGCCTGCACGAAGTAGCGCTGGGCCAGTCCGTGCGCGGCGATGTCGTACGACGTCCAGCCGGCGAGCCGGGTCAGGTCGGCGGCGGCCGCGAACAGGCGGCGGCCGGTCTGCTCGCCGTAGGTGCCGCGCAGCATGGGCTCGCACTCGTGCTCCAGGTAGCGCACGAGGGCCTGGCGGGCGTGGCCGCCGCCGTAGGCGTCGTCGAGGGTGCGGAACAGCTCGCCGACCGAGCGCAGGGCGGCGATGTCCCCGCCGGTGACCCGCTGGCCGGGTCCGCGCTCGGCCTGGCCGCGCTGGCGGGGCAGGACGGGCACGCCCTGCTCGGCCGTGCCCGGGAAGCGGGCGGCGGGGCGGCCCTGGGCCGGGACGCGGGAGGACGTCTGCTCGCCCCGGGCCACCTTCTCGTCGGCCCGGCCGATCAGCCAGTCCCGGCTGGGCACGACGAGCCCGGCCGGGGTGAAGGCGATCTTCCGCAGCTCGGCGTGGCTGCCGGAGTCCTTGCGCCACAGCCCGCTGACGATGTCGACAGCCTCCTCGGGGGTGGCGGCGAACTCCAGGCCGGCGTAGACCGGGGCGCAGGCGTCCAGGCCGAGGTCCTGGGCGGTGAGGCGGCGGCCCAGGCGCCGGGTGAAGACCTCGGCGATCAGTGCGGGGGTGGTGCCGCGGGGCTGCTGGCCGCGCAGCCACCGGGTGACGGATGTCTTGTCGTATCTGAGGTCGAGCCCGTGTTCGAGACCGAGCTGGTCCACGCGACGGGCGAGTCCCGCGTTGGAGAACCCCGCTTCTGCGATGAGCGCGGCGAGCTGTCGGTTGGGGGTGCGCTGCGCGGGTCGTTCCGTCATCTGCGGTGCGGTCTCCTGCCTTCCGGCCTCAGTGATGTGCGCGGATTGCCTGTGAGCAGGCCTTATGCCTTGCTGGACGGCGCGAATGTAGCGGAGAGTAAGCACTCGATCACACATTTTCCCGGACATTCATCCGATCGTGTGAGGATTGACCCCGGGACTGACGCGTACGGGCCGGACGTACAGTGGCTTGGGCGCGATACGTGCCTTACACACCCGTTCGAGGGAGGCGCTTGCCGTGAGTGAGTTGCGGTTCGTCCGTATGGGTTTCGGTGACGAGGCCGTCGAGTACCAGGAGGCGTGGGACGAGCAGCGCCGGGTGCACGCGGCGCGCTTCGCCGACGAGGTCCCCGACACCGTACTGCTCCTGGAGCACCCCCCGGTCTACACGGCCGGCCGGCGCACGGCGGACAACGAGCGGCCCCTGGACGGCACGCCGGTCGTCGACGTGGACCGCGGCGGCAAGATCACCTGGCACGGCCCCGGCCAGCTGGTCGGCTACCCGATCCAGAAGCTCCCGCGCCCCGTGGACGTCGTGGCCCACGTCCGGCGCCTGGAGGAGGCCCTGATCCGCACCTGCGCCGACTTCGGTCTGGAGACGACCCGGGTCGAGGGGCGCAGCGGCGTCTGGGTCCTGGGCGACCCGGTCGAGCAGCGCCCGGCGCTCGGCGGCTTGTCCCTGGACTTCGACCCGCGGCTGCAGGACGAGGAGTTCGATCCCCGGCTGAACGGCCCGGAGTACGCGCCCTCCAACGCCGGCCAGCGCCGTGAGGACCGCAAGATCGCCGCCATCGGCATCCGGGTCGCCAAGGGCGTCACGATGCACGGCTTCGCGCTGAACGTGAACCCGGACAACAAGTGGTTCGACCGCATCATCCCCTGCGGCATCCGTGACGCGGGCGTGGCCTCCCTCGCCGGCGAGCTGGGCCGGGACGTGACGATCGGGGAGGTCCTGCCCGTGGTGGAGCGCCATCTGCGGGACGTCCTGGAGAACGCGGAGCTGAAGCCCCGGGAGATCGAGAGGACGCCGGCGGCATAAACGCGCGCGGGAAGGGGCTGACACCGCACAGAGGCATTCAAATCCACGGGCGTACCCTTGAGGACGCCGAAGAATCAAACGCTAGGGAGCCGGTCGTGTCCGCAGTCGCACCCGACGGACGCAAGATGCTGCGCCTGGAGGTCCGCAACAGCCAGACCCCCATCGAGCGCAAGCCCGAGTGGATCAAGACCCGGGCGAAAATGGGCCCCGAGTACACCAAGATGCAGAACCTCGTGAAGAGCGAGGGCCTGCACACGGTCTGCCAGGAAGCCGGCTGCCCGAACATCTACGAGTGCTGGGAGGACCGCGAGGCGACCTTCCTCATCGGCGGCGACCAGTGCACCCGGCGCTGCGACTTCTGCCAGATCGACACCGGCAAGCCCGAGGCGCTCGACCGCGACGAGCCGCGCCGCGTGGGTGAGTCCGTGGTCACGATGGACCTGAACTACGCCACGATCACCGGCGTCGCCCGCGACGACCTGGCCGACGGCGGCGCCTGGCTGTACGCCGAGACCGTGCGTCAGATCCACCAGCAGACCGCCGGCCGCGAGGGCGGCCACACCAAGGTCGAGCTGCTGGCCCCCGACTTCAACGCGGTCCCCGAGCAGCTGGAGGAGGTCTTCTCCTCGCGCCCCGAGGTCTTCGCGCACAACGTCGAGACGGTCCCGCGGATCTTCAAGCGCATCCGCCCCGGCTTCCGCTACGAGCGCTCCCTGAAGGTCATCACCGAGGCCCGCGACTACGGCCTGGTCACCAAGTCGAACCTGATCCTCGGCATGGGCGAGACCCGCGAGGAGGTCAGCGACGCGCTGAAGCAGCTGCACGACGCGGGCTGCGAGCTCGTCACCATCACGCAGTACCTGCGGCCCTCCGTGCGGCACCACCCGGTGGAGCGCTGGGTCAAGCCGCAGGAGTTCGTGGAGCTGCAGCAGGAGGCCGAGCAGATCGGCTTCTCCGGTGTGATGTCCGGCCCCCTGGTGCGCTCCTCGTACCGCGCCGGGCGGCTCTACCGGATGGCCATGGAGCAGCGGGACGCACGGATCGCCGCCCAGGCCGTCTGACGAACCGTCACCGCCCTTCCCCGCCCGCGGCGGGACAAGCGTGTGAATTCGCGCACAAGACGCTACCCGTCGGTAGCGACCGATAGGACGCGGTCCCGGCCGTCCTCGCAGTTGAGGGCGGGTGCCGGGGCCGCGTCGGCGTTCCGCCGCTCCCCGCCGGGGCTTCATGGGTGTTTGACCGGTCGGTCACGCCCTGGTAACACCAAACAGTGACGCTGGACTCACAGCACGTACACCCGCTCCGAGGGGGGACCTCACCCATGCAGGCCGCGCCCGTTCGCGCCACCGCGATCCCGTCCTTCACGACCGCCCTGCGCGCCGTGGAGTCGCTGCTGATGAGCAGTGGTCAGCGCACCGCCCGCCGTAACGCCTGGACCTCCGTGCTGGAGGACCGCCGTCGGGCCAAGGACCGGGTCGAGGCGCAGCGCGTCCTCGAGCAGTCCCTTTCCCGGTCCGTCTCCGTCCGTCCCTGAGCCCGGGCCCTCCCCCGCGGGGCCCCGCGGACACTGCCGTCGTCCGCGCTTGTGGGGACACGTAGACTTCGGGGCATGGCGAGGAAGGAAACCGCAGCGGACGCTGCGAACACCGGGCGACTGAAGCAGATCGCCCTGACCTACAAGATGACCCGCAGGGCCGACAAGAAGATCGGTCTTGTACTCGCGGCTGTCGGAATCGTCACCTTCGGTGTCTTCCTCGCGATCGGTTTCTTGATCGGTCACCCCATCTATCTCGGCATCCTGGGCCTCCTGCTCGCCTTCCTCGCGACGGCGATCGTGTTCGGGCGCCGGGCCGAGCGGGCCGCCTTCGGGCAGATGGAGGGACAGCCCGGCGCCGCGGCGGCGGTGCTCGACAACATCGGCCGGGGGTGGACGACGACCCCCGCGGTGGCGATGAACCGCAACCAGGACGTGGTGCACCGCGCGGTCGGCAAGGCGGGCATCGTGCTGGTCGCCGAGGGCAACCCGAACCGGGTGAAGTCCCTGCTGGCCGCCGAGAAGCGGAAGATGAACCGCATCGTCGCGGACGTCCCCGTGCACGACCTGGTCGTGGGCACGGGCGAGGGCCAGGTCGAGCTGAAGAAGCTGCGCACGACCATGCTGAAGCTGCCGCGCGTGCTGACCGGCCCGCAGGTCACCGCCACCAACGACCGGCTGCGCGCCCTGGGTGACCTGATGAGCAACATGCCGCTGCCGAAGGGGCCGATGCCGAAGGGCATGCGGCTGCCGAAGGGCGGGCCCAAGGCCCGCTGACCCCCGCACCCGTACGACGAAGGGGCGCCCGGACCACTCCGGGCGCCCCTTCGTCGTACGTCGTACGCGGGAATCAGCCGGTCGCACGCGTGGCGGAGACGGTCCTGCGCGGGGATCGGATGCCGCAGGGATCAGATGCGGACCTCGACCGTGCCCGCGAGCCGGTCGTGCAGGCCGCGGCCGTCCCGGTCCCAGATCAGGGCGGGGATCGCGAGGAAGAGCAGGACCGTGCGCAGGGCGGAGCGCCAGGGGCTGACCCGGCCGGTCTCCAGCGCGAGCACCCGCAACCCGAACAGGCGCTTGCCCGGGGTGAAGCCGACCGTACCGACCGTGAGCACCATCAGGGCGAACATGATGAGCGGCGCCCAGATCTGCGCCGCCTCGTTGTAGCTCTGGGTGATGAGGCCGTATGCGATCAGGAGGCTCAGGCCCCAGTCCACGGCGAGGGCGCCGAGGCGGCGGCCCGGACGGGCGATGGAGCCCGGCCCCTCCTCGGGCAGACCGAGCTGCTCACCCCGGTATCCGAAGTCGACACCGGCCTCTTCCGCGGCCGCGCGGGGCCCGGAGAGCCACGATCCGAGTGCTTGCCTGTTGTCCACCCGTCCACGGTACTGCGCCCGTATATGACCGGGGCACGGCGGGGTGTGCCGGGGCTACGGTGGGAGGAGAGCCGGTTAACTTGTGCGAAACAAATGAGTCACGCCCGAGAAATCACCCGTCCCTAGGGTCGAGGTCAGCGTGTGCCACCCGCACTGGCCGCACGATCGAACTACCACCCCGGCGGGACGGTCGGGAGTAGGAGGAGCTGGATGTTCCAGAACGCCGACGAGGCCAAGAAGTTCATCGCGGACGAGGACGTCAAGTTCATCGACGTCCGCTTCTGCGACCTCCCGGGCGTGATGCAGCACTTCACGGTGCCTGCGGAGGCGTTCGACGCCGACGAGGAGCTCGCCTTCGACGGCTCCTCGATCCGGGGTTTCCAGGCCATTCACGAGTCCGACATGGCGCTGCGCGCCGACCTGTCGACCGCCCGGGTCGACCCGTTCCGCCGTGACAAGACGCTGAACATCAACTTCTTCATCCACGACCCGATCACGGGCGAGCAGTACTCCCGTGACCCGCGCAACGTGGCGAAGAAGGCCGAGGCCTACCTCGCCTCCACCGGCATCGCCGACACGGCGTACTTCGGTCCCGAGGCCGAGTTCTACGTCTTCGACTCCGTCCGCTTCGCCACCAGCGCGAACGAGTCCTTCTACCACATCGACTCCGAGGCGGGCGCCTGGAACACCGGTGCGCTGGAGGACAACCGCGGCTACAAGGTCCGTTACAAGGGCGGCTACTTCCCGGTCCCGCCGGTCGACCACTTCGCCGACCTGCGTGCCGAGATCTCCCTGGAGCTGGAGCGGGCCGGCCTGAAGGTCGAGCGCCAGCACCACGAGGTGGGCACCGCCGGCCAGGCCGAGATCAACTACAAGTTCAACACGCTGCTCGCCGCGGCCGACGACCTCCAGCTCTTCAAGTACATCGTGAAGAACGTGGCGTGGAAGAACGGCAAGACCGCGACCTTCATGCCGAAGCCGATCTTCGGTGACAACGGCTCGGGCATGCACGTCCACCAGTCGCTGTGGACCGGCGGCCAGCCGCTCTTCTACGACGAGGCCGGATACGCGGGCCTGTCGGACACCGCCCGCTACTACATCGGCGGCATCCTCAAGCACGCCCCGTCGCTGCTGGCCTTCACCAACCCGACGGTGAACTCCTACCACCGTCTGGTGCCCGGCTTCGAGGCCCCGGTCAACCTGGTCTACTCGCAGCGCAACCGCTCCGCGGCCATGCGCATCCCGATCACCGGCTCGAACCCGAAGGCCAAGCGCGTCGAGTTCCGCGCGCCCGACTCCTCCGGCAACCCGTACCTGGCCTTCTCCGCGCTGCTGCTGGCGGGCCTGGACGGCATCAAGAACAAGATCGAGCCGGCCGAGCCGATCGACAAGGACCTCTACGAGCTGGCCCCCGAGGAGCACGCGGGCGTCCCGCAGGTCCCGACCTCGCTCCCGGCGGTCCTGGACTCCCTGGAGGCCGACCACGAGTTCCTCCTCCAGGGCGACGTCTTCACGCCGGACCTGATCGAGACGTGGATCGACTTCAAGCGCACGAACGAGATCGCGCCGCTGCAGCTGCGTCCGCACCCGCACGAGTTCGAGCTGTACTTCGACGTGTGATCGGCGCCTGACCGAGACGTGTCCGCCCGTGCCCCGCTGCGCTCCGCGCAGCGGGGCACGGGCGTCTGTTCTATTCTTCAGAGAGGACCACACGGGGGTGGAGCGGCGATGCCCGAGCACGAACAGGACGGCCAGGAGCGCGAGTTCGACCTTCGCTGGGCGGACGGCGCCGAGCACAAGGAGCCCTCGGCGCGGGCCCGTATGCTCGCCGCGCGCTGGAAGCAGAACCCGCCCGGACCCGTGCCGTTCCGCCCCGACCCGGACCACGGCCGCCCGCGACGCCGCCTGTCACGCTTGTCCCGGTCCTCCCAGTTTTCCCAGTTCTCCCGGCCCTCGCGGCCCTCGCGGTCCTCGCGGTCTTCCTGGGTCTCGGTGGCCTTGGTGTTCGGGTGCATGGCTGGGCTGATCGTGCTGCTGGGGTACCTCGATTTCCGGGTCCCGTAGACGTGGAGCGGCGGGGGCGGCCGCTGCTCGACGACACCGGGCTCGGTGGGGTTCGGTGCGGGGAGCGCCGGGCCGGTGACCGTGTGATCGCCGCTCACGGGACCGTGCCGCGTGAGTCAATGGCCGCATGAGTGAGCTGATGCCCCGCACGCTGACCGAGTTCACGCACAGCGCCGACGGTGAACGGCTCAGCGGGTACCTCGTCGACGCGGGAGCCGGAGCGGACGAGTACGGAGCCGGCGAGTACGGAGCCGAGGGCGTAGGTGCGGTGACCGTCGTCCTGTTGCACGGCGCGGGCAACGGGAGCGCGGAGCGGCTGCTGCCGATGGTGGAGGAGTTCGCCGCGCGGGGGTGCCGGGTCCTCGCCTTCGACTTCTCGGGGCACGGGCGGAGCACCGGCCGGCTGCGGGACCTGAGCCTGCGCCGCCGCCTCGACCAGGCCGTCTCCGTCATCGACGCCCGCGCGGGCGCGGACCGGCCGCTGGTCCTGGTCGGCTTCAGCATGAGCGGCCAGACGGTGGCCGACCTGGTGCGGCACTACGGGGACCGGGTGGCGGCGCTGGGGCTGTGCGCGCCTGCCGTGTACGCGGCCGAGGCGTGGGACGTGCCGTTCGGCGACGGGGACGGGCGGTTCAGCGAGCTGATCCGGCGTCCGGGCAGCTGGCGCGAGTCGCCCGCGCTGGAGGTGCTGCGCGCCTACGAGGGGCGGGCGGTGCTGGCGGTGCCGGGCACGGACGAGGTCATCCCGCCGGCCGTGACGGAGGCCGTCTCGGCGGCGCTGGCCCGGCGCGCGCAGTTCACCCACGAGGAACTCCCCGACGCGGGACACCGGTTGGCCGTGTGGTTCCGCGACCACCCGGCCGACCGGCGGGAGTTCGTCACGTCCCTGCTGACCGGGCTCGGCGAGCAGGGCTGGGCGGCCACGCGCGCGTGGGTGGCCGGACGGCTCCCCGAGGATCGCCGGGTCGTGGGGTCCGCCTTCCTGACGGGCGGCTGGAGCGCCCAGCTGCGGCGGCTCACCCTCGACGACGGCAGCGCCCTTGCACTGCGGAGCTTCGTGAGGCCCTTCTTCCGACGGCACGCGCCCGGGCTGCTGGCCCGCGAGGCGGCCGTGCTCACCCTGCTGGCCGGGCAGCGGGAGGTGCCCGCGCCGGGACTCCTCGGCGTGGACCCGGCCGCCGAGCACTGCGACCATCCGTCCCTGCTGATGACGGTGGTGCCGGGGCGGGTCGGGGTCGACGAGGAGGACCTCGGCCCGCGCGTGGCACTGCTGGCGGCCCAACTGGCCGCGATCCACCGGGTCGTCCCCGGGCAGCGGCCGCGCACCTACCAGGCGTGGACGTCACCGGAGCGGGTGAACGCGCCGCGGGGCAGGGTGTGGGAGCGGGCGGTGGACGTGATCCGCCGCGCTCCTCCCCCGTACGAGGGCTGCTTCCTGCACCGCGACTTCCACCCCGGGAACGTGCTGTTCACGGGCGCGGGGGCGGGTCTGCGGATCAGTGGTGTCGTCGACTGGGTGGAGACCTCGTGGGGCCCCGCCGACCTGGACGTGGCCCACTGCTCGACGGCGCTCGCGCTGCTGTACGGCGCGGAGTACGGCCTCGGGTTCCGGGAGCACTACGCGGCGCGGGGCGGCCGGCCCCTGGCCGACGGCCCGGACCATCTGTACTGGCGGCTGCTCGACGCGCTCGCCTACGCCCCGGACGCGGCGAAGCTGGCGGAGCCCTGGCGGGAACTGGGCCGGACAGACCTCACGCCGGGGGTACTGCGAGAGCGGCTGGAGGCGTACGTGACGGGGCTGCTCCAGCGGTACGCCTGAGGGACGCCGGGCCGGGCAGGCTCGGCAGCCCCCTGCGGCGGGCCGGGCAGGCACGTCAGCTCCCGGCGGGCCAGGCAAGCACGTCAGCCCCCGCAGCAAGCCGGGCAGGCACGTCGGCTCCCCGCAGCGGGCCGGGCAAGCACCTCAGCCCCGGCGGCGAGCCGGGCAAGCGCAGCAGCTCGCCGCAACGGGCCAAGCAAGCACGTCAGCTCCCCGCAGCGGGCCGGGCAAGCACCTCACCCCCCGCCGGCGGGCCGGGCAAGCACCTCAGCCCCGGCGGCGAGCCGGGCAAGCGCAGCAGCTCGCCGCAACGGGCCGAGCAAGCACGTCAGCTCCCCGCAGCGGGCCGGGCAAGCACCTCACCCTCCGCCGGCGGGCCGGGCAAGCACCTCAGCCCCCGCCGGCCTCCCGTACGTACACTCCCGCTCGCGTCGCGGCCTCCGCGGCTCTGGCCGACCGGTCGGCCAGGGCCGCGTCCAGTCGGCCGCCGCTGATGAGCAGGTGGTAGTAGAGCGGCGCGGAGACGGCGCGGATCACCTCGTGCGCGTCGGTGCCCTCGGGTGCCTCGCCCCGGTCGACCGCCTGCCGGACGCAGGGTGCCCACTCCCGGACACGGATGTCGTAGAAGCGGTGCAGTGCCGCCGCCGTCCTCTCGTCGCCGGTCGCCGCGGCGATCAGCGCCCTGAACAGCGGCCCCTGGCGAGGATCCGTCAAGGTGCGGTGCACGAGCCGGGCGTTGGCCGTCAGGTCGCCGAGCAGGGAGCCCGTCTCGGTCCGGGGCGCGGAGTGTTCGGCCATGTCCGCCAGCAGGTCGGCCACCAGCCCGGGCACCGTCCCCCAGCGGCGGTAGACGGTCGTCTTGCCCACCCCGGCGCGGCGGGCGATGTCGGCCAGGTCCAGGCCGGTGAGGCCCTGCTCGGTCAGGGCGTCCTCGGCGGCACGCAGCACCGCCTCCCGCACCCGCGCCGTCCGCCCGCCGGGCCGCAGCGTCCCCGGCTCGCCTCCGTCAGCCATAACGGCACTCCTGTTCCATTAACCGTTCCGCCCTGCTACCTTAGTGGCCACTAACGGAACCACAGACCCGTTAGGTTGATCGAGGAGGTTCGCGATGGAATACAGGCGAGTGGGCGCGTCCGGGCTGCTGGTGCCCGCGCTGAGCTTCGGCGCCGGCACGTTCGGCGGCCGGGGCCCGCTGTTCGGGGCCTGGGGCACGACCGACGCGCGGGAGGCGCGCCGCCTGGTGGACATCTGCCTGGACGCCGGGATCACGATGTTCGACACCGCCGACGTCTACTCCGCCGGCGCCTCCGAGGAGGTGCTCGGGCAGGCGATCAAGGGCCGCCGGGACCAGGTGCTCGTCTCCACGAAGACCGGCCTGCCGATGGGCGAGGGGCCGGGCGACGCGGGTTCCTCGCGCTCCCGGCTGATCGCCGCCTGCGAGGACGCCCTGCGCCGGCTGGGCACCGACCACATCGACCTGTTCCAGCTCCACGCCTTCGACGCCGGCACCCCTGTCGAGGAGGTGCTGGACACCCTGGACACACTCGTCCGGGCGGGCAAGGTGCGCTACACCGGCGTCTCCAACTTCTCCGGCTGGCAGCTGATGAAGTCCCTCGCGGCGGCGGACCGGCACGGCCACCCGCGCCCTGTGGCGCACCAGGTGTACTACTCCCTCGTCGGCCGGGACTACGAGTGGGAGCTGATGCCGCTCGCGCGGGACCAGGGTGTCGGCGCGCTGGTGTGGAGCCCGCTCGGCTGGGGCCGCCTCACCGGCCGGATCCGCCGCGGCACACCGCCGCCCCCCGGCAGCCGGCTGCACGACACCGCCGGCTACGGCCCGCCGGTCGACGACGGGCTCCTCCACGACGTGGTCGACGTACTGGACGAGATCGCGCGGGAGACGGGCCGCGCCGTCCCGCAGATCGCGCTGAACTGGCTGCTGCGCCGCCCCACGGTCGCCTCCGTCATCATCGGCGCCCGTGACGAGCGGCAACTGCGCCAGAACCTCGGCGCCGTCGGCTGGAGCCTCACCCCCGAGCAGGTGGCCAGACTCGACGCGGCCAGCCATCGCCCGGCCCCTTACCCCTACTTCCCCTACGAGCGCCAGGAGGGTTTCGCCCGCCTGAACCCGCCGGCGTTCCCGGCGCCGGACCGGGCGGCATGACGAAGCGCCGGGCACCCCGCGGCGGGGCACCCGGCGCTCGCGCCCGGCTCGGGTCGGCTCGGGTCAGCGCGCGTACCTCATGAACGCCCGCACCATGTGGCACGTCGTGTCCGACGGCGGGTGGACACCGATCAGCTCCGCCGTGTCGCGGATCGTCTCGTTGTGCGCCTGGTTCGGCATGTGGACACCGGAGTCGAGCAGGGCGATGGCCAGACGCATCGCCTTCAGGCGGCGGTTGTGCGTCACGTACCACTCGCGGGGCCGGCCCGGCGGCAGCGGCCGCTTCTCCACGGGCGCGTACGGCAGGTCGAGCGGGACGGGACGCTTCGCGGTGGACTGGGTGGGCAGCGGCTTCGGCTTCAGGGCGGCAGCGGGCACAGGCATCCTCCTGTCGCGGTCGGGCGGTCCGCCGAAGACGTCGGCGTCTTCGGCGCCACCCTCGAACACTGCTTACAGTCTACCGCCGGGCACTGACAACGGGGAGTCCGCAGCGACGCACAAAAGCCCAGGTGGAGACGGAAATTGGCGTTCCGTCACAACAGCTGCCGCAGGGGCGCTTGGGGCGGCAGAAAATCGAACAGAGCCGGGGCCGCGTACGGTGGGCGCCATGGAGATCTGGATCAATCCGGCCTGCTCGAAGTGCCGCAGTGCCGTGCAGCTGCTCGACGCCGAGGGCGCCGACTACACCGTCCGCCGCTACCTGGAGGACGTGCCGGACGAGGACGAGATCCGTGACGTCCTCACGCGCCTCGGTCTCGAACCGTGGGACATCACCCGGACCCAGGAGGCGGCCGCCAAGGAACTCGGGATCAAGGAGTGGCCGCGCGACGCCGAGGCGCGCGACCGGTGGATCAGGGCGCTCGCCGAGCACCCGAAGCTGATCCAGCGCCCGATCATCACCGCGGACGACGGCACCGCGGTGGTGGCCCGCAGCGAGGAGGCCGTACGCGACGCGCTGGGCCGTTGACGCCGCCCAACGGCCGTGTGGCGCAGGTCACTTGAATGACTCCTGCAACCGCTGAGCAACCCCGTTCGGTATCTCGTACATAGCGGCGTACGCTCCCCTACCTCTTCAGGAGGCGCGCATGTCGCGCAGGAGAACTCTCGGCACGAAGAAGAAGATCGCGCTCCTCGTGAGCGCGGCGACGGTGGCGGGAGGCGGGGCCTTCGTCATGGCGAGCACGTCGAACGCCGCCCCGACTCCCAAGTCGGCGTCGGAGTCGACGGTCTGCCTGGGCCTCGCCACCGCCCTCGGCAACAACCAGAAGTTCATCGCGGACCAGCGGGCCGCACCCGACGCCCAGTCCGAGGCCAGGATCGCCAACCGTGAGGCGGTCGTCGCGGAGATCAAGCGCAAGCAGGAGGCGTCGGGGTGCGTGGTGGGGGAGTCGGCTCAGGACTCCCAGGCCGCGCAGCCCGCCCAGCCGTCGGCTCCGGCGGCGTCCGCCCCGGCCGCCCCGCCGGCCGCGTCCGCTCCGCCCGCCGCGTCCGCCCCGGCGGGGAACGCCGGCGGCGGTGGAGCGGCCGCCGGGCAGCAGGTCTGCAACGGCTCCACGGTCACGCTCTCCGGCGAGGGCGGCGCGCCCGCCGCGTCCAGCAACCAGTTCCCGGCCGGCACGAAGCTGAAGGTCACCAACCTGGACAACAACAAGTCCACGACGGTGGAGGTCACTTCGGTCTCCGGCAGCTGTGCGCTGCTCAACAACGCGGCCTTCGAACAGGTCCGCGAGCCCGGCAAGTTCCTGATCCGCCGGGCTCTGATCGAGAAGGTGGGGTGAGGCCGGACGGTCGACCGAGCCACTGAGGCGGCGGCCACCCCCTCGGCCGCCCCTCGTACGTGTCACCGGTCCTGCCGCTCCCGGCCAGGGGCGGCGGGACCGGCGCGTCAGGGCCGCGCGGCGGCGGTCACCGGCTGGACGGAGGGGAGCCGGTGACCCGCCCCCGCCGCGGGGGACGACGTCCTCACAGCGTGCGGCGGAGCACAGCGCTACCAGGTAACACGGGGTTCACATTCGGGCAATGGCCGGGAAATCGCCCGTTGCGAGGCTGCCGGGCAGCACCGCGCGGCGTTTCAGTGCCGCAGCGCCGCAGCACCCGCGATACGCGCCCAGACACACCCCCGAAGGATGTGGCCCGTGACCTTCAAGGCTGAGTACATCTGGATCGACGGCACCGAGCCGACGGCCAAACTGCGTTCCAAGACCAAGATCATCACGGGTTCGCCCGCCGGTCTCGACGCGCTGCCGATCTGGGGTTTCGACGGGTCCTCCACCAACCAGGCCGAGGGCCACGCCTCGGACTGCGTGCTGAAGCCGGTCTTCACCTGCCCGGACCCGATCCGCGGCGGCGACGACGTACTGGTCCTGTGCGAGGTGCTGAACATCGACCTCACCCCGCACCCCACCAACACCCGTGCGGCGCTGGCCGAGGTGGCGGAGAAGTTCGCGGCGCAGGAGCCGATCTTCGGCATCGAGCAGGAGTACACGTTCTTCAAGGACGGCTACCCGCTCGGCTTCCCCAAGGGCGGCTTCCCGGCCCCGCAGGGCGGCTACTACTGCGGCGTCGGCGCCGACGAGATCTTCGGCCGTGACGTCGTCGAGGCCCACCTGGACAACTGCCTGAAGGCGGGCCTCGGCCTGTCCGGCATCAACGCCGAGGTCATGCCCGGCCAGTGGGAGTTCCAGGTCGGCCCGCTGGCCCCGCTGGAGGTCTCGGACCAGCTGTGGGTGGCCCGCTGGCTGCTGTACCGCACCGCCGAGGACTTCGACATCGCCGCCACCCTCGACCCGAAGCCGGTCAAGGGCGACTGGAACGGCGCCGGCGCGCACACCAACTTCTCCACCAAGGCGATGCGCGAGTCCTACGACGCGATCATCACCGCCTGCGAGTCCCTCGGCGAGGGCTCCAAGCCGCTCGACCACGTCAAGAACTACGGCGCCGGCATCGACGACCGGCTGACCGGCCTGCACGAGACCGCCCCGTGGAACGAGTACTCCTACGGTGTCTCCAACCGTGGCGCCTCGGTCCGCATCCCGTGGCAGGTCGAGAAGGACGGCAAGGGCTACATCGAGGACCGCCGTCCCAACGCCAACGTCGACCCGTACGTGGTGACCCGCCTGCTCGTCGACACCTGCTGCACGGCGCTGGAGAAGGCCGGCCAGGTCTGACCCGTCACGCACCGCTCCGGGGGGCGCTCACCGTTCGCGGTGAGCGCCCTCTCGCGTCGTCGGTGCGGCGTGCCATCGTGGGGACATGGAGATCGACGGGGGCCTTCCCCTCAAAGTGCTGACGGAGAGCGGGCGGACACACGCGCGGGTGCCGGAGCGGGAGCTGCGGGAGCTGGTGGAGCGGATCGGCGCGGAGGGCGACCACTTCCTGGTCGCGCAGCGCATACCGGACCGGCCGATGGTCTTCATCCAGACGGCGCGCGCCGAGGGCGGGGCGTACGACCTGCAGCACCGCACGGGCTCCGTCCCGCACCTGTGGGTGACCCGGGTGGCCGACCCGCGGCTCGTCGCCGACGTGATGGTGCGCTGGGCCCGGCAGGAGGACGGCTGGGACGCGGGGGTGAGCTGGGAGCGGGAGGAGTTCGGGCTCCCGGAGAAGGCCCCGGCGCCCGCCCCGGAGACCGCCGCGCCGGCCGAGGGGCACGTCCGGGAGATGCTCGTCGACGGTTACCTCGGCATCGACGCCCTCATCGGCGAGACGGTGTACCTCCTGGAGGACGGTCTCTCCCCCGCCCAGGCCCGCGAGATCGTGGAGCGGCTGTGGCTGGAGCGGGTGGACGAGCAGGAGCGGTGGCCGGGGCCGACCGATCCGGACCGCCTGGAGCGGGCCTTCGCGGCGCTGGAGGGGCGGGGCGTCGTCGCCCGCGAGCACTTCACCTGCTGCCGGAGCTGCGGCATGACCGAGATCGGCGCGGAGGCCGAAGGCCGGGACGGGGTGCGGGGGTTCGTCTTCTTCCACCGCCAGGGCACGCGCGCCGCGGCGGAGGGGCACGGTCTGTCCCTCTACTACGGCGGGTTGGACGGCCGCGAGGAGACCACCACGTCCGTCGGCCACCAGGTCGTCGCGGAGCTCACCGCGGCCGGCATGTCCGCCCAGTGGGACGGCGATCCGGGCACGGCGATCACGCTCACGCCCCTGACCTGGCGCAAACGGCTGGTGGGGTGACGCATCCGACAGCGCCTCGCTGTCCAAGCAGTGAGAGAAGGGTCCCGGCGGCCGGTCCCCGTCTGCTTCAATGGGCCCATGGCCAGCTACCAGAAGCACACCGCGACGGGTCGCCATGACCTCGAGCCCTTCTGGCCGTCCCGTCAGCACCACGACTTCGACCGGGTGTGTTGCCGCGCGACGAACGCGCGGGCCCTCTAAAGCCGTACACCCCGGCCTTCGGCCAGCGCGAACCGCGTACGTCCTCGGCGAGCCCGACCACGAACTCGCGGCCGTCGACCTCCCGACGAACCCCTCGCGCGAAAGAGCTGACCTCTCATGGCGACCACTCGTTCCCTGTCCACCGCCACCCTCGACTCCCCCGCCTCCCACGGCTCCCGGCACCGGCTGCGCGCCGTCGACCGGGACGAGGTGGTGACGGTCGCGGATCTGCTGCCTCCCGGGGCCACCTGGCTGCCGGCCCCGCAGCACACCTTGCCGACGCTGCCCGGGCAGCCGCCGATGATCGGCTACCTGGTGCTCGTCCCGGCCGACCAGCAGCCCCCGTTCCCGGTGGCGGTCCCCGCCCGGCCCGCCCCGACCGGCGCCGAGGACGGCTCCGAGGACGGCTCCGAGGACGGGCCCGAGCCGGGCGGCGAGCCGCTGATCCGGGTCGACACCGTGCAGCGCACCGCCGAGGTGGCGGGGCGGCCGCTCGACCTCACGTACCTGGAGTTCGAGCTCCTCGCCCACCTGGTGGCCCACCCGGGCCGGGTGCACACCCGCGACCAGCTGGTCGGCACGGTGTGGGGCTACGGCCACGTGGGCGACGGCCGCACGGTCGACGTCCACGTCGCCCGCCTGCGCCGCAAGCTGGGCGCGGAGCACCGCGACACGATCCGCACCGTGCGCCGCGTCGGCTACAAGTACGTGCCGCCGACGGGCCGGTGACCGGGGATCTGCCGACAGCAGATCCCCGTTCCCCCGCGCCGCCGCACCGGGCAGAGTCACCGGTATGAGGCTTCTGATGCTGGGCGGTACGGAGTTCGCGGGACGGGCCGTCGTCGAGGCGGCGCTCGCACGGGGCTGGGAGGTGACCGTCTTCCACCGGGGGCGGCACCAGGCACCACCGGGTGTGCGGTCGCTGCTCGGCGACCGCACAGCGCCCGGCGGGCTCGCGGCGCTCGCCGGGGACACCGGCGCGTGGGACGTCGTCGTCGACACCTGGTCGGCGGCGCCGCGCGCCGTACGGGACACGGCGCGGCTGCTGCGGGGCCGCGCCGGCCGGTACGTGTACGTGTCGAGCTGCTCGGTGTACGCCTGGGCCCCGCCCGCCGGGTACGACGAGGACGCGCCCCTGGTGCGGGACGCGTCGGCCGACGCCGGGCAGACCGACTACGCCCGGGACAAGCGGGGCGGCGAGCTGGCCGTCCTGGACGCCTTCGGCGCGGACCGGTCGGTGCTCGTGCGGGCCGGGCTGATCCTCGGCCCGTACGAGAACATCGGCCGGCTGCCCTGGTGGCTGGGGCGCACGGCCCGCGGCGGCCCCGTGCTGGCCCCGGGCCCGCGCGAGCTGCCGCTGCAGTACGTGGACGTGCGCGACCTGGCCGCGTGGGTGCTGCACGCCGCCGAGCAGTCCCTGAGCGGGCCGTACAACCTGGTGGGCCCGCAGGGCCACGCCACCATGGGCACGCTGCTGGAGGCCTGCGCCCGGGTCACGGGCGGTGGCGCCGAGCTCCGCTGGACCGCGCCCGAGGTGATCCGGGAGGCGGGCATCGCCCCGTGGACCGAACTGCCCGTGTGGGTACCGCCGGGCAGCGACCTGTACGACGCCCTGCACAGCGCGGACGTCTCCCGCGCGGTCGGGTCGGGGCTGCGCTGCCGGCCCGTCGAGGAGACCGTGGCGGACACCTGGCGGTGGCTCCGGGACCTCGGCGGGGTGGCGCCCCAACGGCCGGACCGGCCGCACCCGGGCCTCGACCCGGCGGTGGAGGCGAAGGTGCTGGCGGCCGGGGTGTAGGTAGCACCACCCCCGGGCCGGGGGCCGGGCCCCGTGACCGGGCCCCCGCGCTCGACCAGACTGAACGCCATGACCATCGACACGAAGAACGGCGGCGTGCGGGCGACAGGGCGGGGCATCGGGCTCGCCGCGGTGCGGGGACTGGCGCTGGCCCTCGTCTCCCTGCCGGGGGCGGTGCTGTGCTTCTGCCTGTCCCTGGTCTCGATCGCGCTCATCCCCATCGGGGTCGGGCTCGTCACCACGCCGTACGTGCTGACGGGGGTGCGGACGTTCGCGAACTGGCGGCGGGTGCTCGCCGCCGAGTGGGGCGGGGTGCGGATCCCTCCGGCGTACCGGCCGCTGCCGAAGGGCGCGAACCCCTGGGCCCGGACGTTCGGGATGCTGGGCGACCCGGCGACCTGGCGGGACCTGAGGTGGCTGCCGGTCGACATGACCGCCGGGTTCGTCACAGCGCTGCTGCCGGCGGCGCTGCTGCTCTACCCGCTGGAGGGGTTCGCGCTCGCCGTCGGCCTGTGGCGGGTCTTCCCCGACGGGTACTGGTACGGGTTCGTGCCGGTCACCGGGCAGGCCTCCGCCTTCGGCGCGGCCGCCCTGGCCCTGGTGCTGCTGTTCCTCGCGCACTTCCTCACCCCGCGCCTGCTGGAGGTGCACTTCCGGCTCACCCGGGCGGTGCTCGGCAGCGACCAGGAGCAACTGGCCGAGCGGGTGCGGGTGCTGACCGAGACCCGGCGGGACGCCGTCGACGCCTCCGCGGCCGAACTGCGGCGCATCGAACGGGACCTCCACGACGGGGCGCAGGCACGGCTGGTCGCGGTCGGCATGGACCTGGGCACCATCGAGGCGCTCCTCGACACGGACCCGGCCAAGGCCAAGGAGCTGATCGCGCAGACCCGCACGTCCTCGGTGGAGGCCCTGACAGAGCTGCGCGAACTGGTGCGCGGCATCCACCCGCCGGTGCTCGCCGAGCGCGGCCTCGGCGACGCGGTGCGGGCGCTGGCGCTGCGGCTGCCGGTGGCCACCGAGGTGAGCGTGGATCTGCCCGGGCGGGCGGAGGCGCCCGTGGAGTCGGCCGCGTACTTCGCCGTGAGCGAGGTGCTCACCAACGCCGTGAAGCACTCGGGCGCGGACCGGATCTGGGTCGACCTGCACCAGGCGGACGGCATGCTGCGGGCGACCGTCACCGACAACGGCCGGGGCGGCGCGGTGATCGGGGCCGGTTCGGGCCTGGCCGGGGTCGAGCGGCGGCTCGGTACATTCGACGGCGTCCTGGCCGTCAGCAGCCCCGCGGGCGGCCCCACCATGGTCACCGTGGAGATCCCTTGCGCGTAGTCCTGGCCGAAGACCTCTTCCTGCTGCGCGACGGGCTCGTCCGGCTGCTGCAGGCGCACGGCTTCGAGATCGCGGCGGCCGTCGAGTCCGGTCCCGAACTGGCCGCCGCGCTGGCCGAGCTGGAGCCGGACGTCGCCGTGGTCGACGTGCGCCTGCCGCCCACGCACACCGACGAGGGCCTGCAGTGCGCGCTCGACGCCCGCCGCAGGCGGCCCGGGCTGCCGGTGCTGGTGCTCTCCCAGCACGTGGAGCAGCTGTACGCGCGCGAGCTGCTCGCCGACGGCAGCGGCGCCGTCGGCTATCTGCTGAAGGACCGGGTGTTCGACGCCGAGCAGTTCGTGGACGCCGTGCGGCGGGTGGCGGCCGGCGGTACGGCGATGGACCCGCAGGTCATCCAGCAGCTGCTGGCGCGGCAGTCGGGCGGCGACCGGCCGCTGGCGCGGCTGACGCCGAGGGAGCTCGAGGTGCTGGAGCTGATGGCGCAGGGCCGGTCCAACGCGGCGATCGCCGGGAAACTGGTCGTGACGGAACGGGCGATCGCCAAACACACCGCGAACATCTTCGCCAAACTGGGCCTTGAGGTCTCGGACGACGACAACCGCCGCGTGCTGGCGGTTCTCGCGTATCTCGACCACGGCCGGTGAAAGCGGACCCGCCCGTGCACCGACGGTGCGGGATCAACAACTCCCGGTACTGCATGGGCTGTTGAGCACACAGAGTCCGCACGAATCTCGCATCGATTTCCGTGACCCCTGAACACCTGCGGGGCGGCCTCCGTATGGAAGGGCGCCGCTTCACTCCTGTCGGGCGCCTCGATGCCCCCGAAAAAGGAAGTCAGAGGAGTTCCATGGGACGCAACACAAGAAAACGCCGTACGCCGCTGGCCACCAAGGCCATAGCCGCATCGGCGGCCCTAGCGCTCGGTGGGGGCGGGCTGATCTGGGCAAACTTCTACGCCTCGGCGCACGAGGAGAACTCGGCGAACCGGACGAAGGCCGCGGGCACGCAGATCGCCACGATTCAGTGCCCGGACGTCGGTCAGAAACTGACCAAGGTGCCCAAGCGTGCCCGGCGGGGGGTGGACCGGGAACTGGCGAACCTCGACAAGCAGATCAGCGAGGCGTACGCGCGGCTCGCCTCCACGCGCCGGGCCCAGGCCGGTGACCCCGGCTTCGTCAACAACGCCATCCTCGGCCCGCTGAAGTCGAAGCGGACCGCGGCCCTCGACCGGATCGGCATCAACATCCGGCGGGTGGGCGGCAAGGCACCCGACCTCGGCCGGTTCGCCGGGTGCAAGGGCATGGCCGCGAACCCGAACACCAACGACGGCAACGCCGGAGGCGGCCAGAACGACGGCGGCCAGAACAACGACGGCCAGGACCAGGGCCAGAACAACGGCGGCCAGGGCGGCAACGGCGGCCAGGACAACGGTCAGGGCGGCAACGGCGGTCAGGCCGGCAACGGTCCCGCGGCGGCGGACTTCATCAACATCGAGGACGTCCAGCCCAACTCCCGCAACCTGCCCAACGGCCTCGCCGCGAACGGCGACGGCGGCTCCACCGGCTCGTTCACCACGAACTGCGGCACCAACGAGAACGAGAACCGCAACTCCGACAACGTCATCGTGGCGCCCGGCGTGTCCAACGGCGCGCAGCACCAGCACGACTACGTCGGCAACCAGAGCAACAACGCCTTCGCGAGCGACGAGGACCTGGCGAACGCCCAGACCACCTGCCAGAACCAGGGCGACAAGTCCTCGTACTTCTGGCCGGTCCTGCGCATCCAGGACGGCTCGCAGGACATCGACCAGGGTCAGCCCGGCGGTGGCCAGGACGGCAACGTCGGCAAGATCGTCGAGCCGGCCGAGGCGCAGCTGAAGTTCGTCGGCAACCGCACCAGCGACGTCGTGGCCATGCCGAAGGCCCTGCGCATCATCACCGGTGACGCCAAGTCCTTCACCAACGGCCTGAACAACGCCAACACCTCCTGGAGCTGCACCGGCTTCGAGGACCGCCAGGTGACGGACAAGTACCCGATCTGCCCGCAGGGCAGCTCCGTGGTGCGCACGTCCAACTTCCAGAGCTGCTGGGACGGCCAGAACATCGACAGCGCCAACCACCGCACCCACGTGGACTTCGTGGAGGCGGACGGCACCTGCTCGAACGGCTTCCAGGCCATCCCCCAGCTCCAGGTCCGCCTGGTCTACGACGTCCAGGCGCCGCAGATCAACAACGGACAGGTGCAGAACGCCTTCGCGGTGGACTCCTTCCCGGAGCAGCTGCACAAGCCGATCACGGACCACAACGACTTCATCAACTTCTTCGACGAGAACGTGATGAACGAGATGGTCCAGTGCATCAACAACGGCGAGGACTGCCAGTAGTCCGGACCGGGTGAGAAGCCGGCGGTGGGAATTCCCACCGCCGGCTTTCGCTTGCCCGGCATTCCCCGGATTGCGCCCGGTCAGCCGTGGTGGCCGCCCTTGTTGTGGCTGCCGCCGGGGTTCATGTGCTCGGAGCCCTCCTCCATGGTCCCGCCGAGGGTGCTCTGGAGCGCCATGACGGTCTTCTCCTGGCCGACGGCGACCCATTTGCGGCCGACGAGGTAATAACCGCCGTAGTCCTTGGCGCTGTTGAGCCATTCCCGCTGGCCGCGGTCGGTGGCGAAGGTGGCGAGGACGTACTTGTCCTCGCCCTTCTTGCAGATGGCCTGACGGATGGTGTCGGCGTCGGTCTGCATGTTCGGCTTGCACTCGGCCTCGGCCGCGATGTGCTCCAGGCTGCCGGTCACCGCCTCCGGCACGGCCGCCTCGTGCTCGCCGCCGGATCCGCAGCCGGCCAGCGCCAGTATCGCCACCGCGCCGCTCAGCGCGAGCATCGGTCGGGTCACCCTCATCTGTTCCTCCGGTCCTTGTCACGGCACGGTCCGGACGCATGCCGCACGGAGCCCTGGCACGAGGCTCTCGCCTTCGATACGGCCGCGGGGCCCGGACTGCTCAAAATCCAGCTGCCCCGGTGGGCACGCCCGTGCGAGGGTGGGCCGGTGAACCAGGACTGGGAAGACCGTGTGGCCGCCCTGTGGGCCCGTTTCGACGACTACGCCGAGACGGAGGAGGACGAGGCCCGCTTCCGCGCCGATGTCGACGCCCTCGTGGCCGAGCTGCCCGAGGGCGGCCCGCTGGGCCCGTTCGAGCAGGCCTGCGCCTGGGACTCGACCGGCCACTCGGACCGGGCGGTCCCGCTGTACCGGCAGGCGCTGGACCGGGGTCTGGCGGAGGTCAGTCCCTACAAGGCCCGGCGGACCGCGATCCAGCTGGCCAGCTCGCTGCGGAACACCGGCCGTGCGGAGGAGGCCGTGGCGCTGCTGACGCCCGAGCTGGACGCGCCGTCGGACGAGCTGGACGACGCCGTGCGCGCCTGCCTCGCCCTGTGCCTGTCCAGCCTCGGCCGGGACCGCGAGGCCCTGTCGCTGGCGCTGGGCGCCCTCGCCCCGCACCTGCCGCGCTACCAGCGGTCGATGGCGAACTACGCCCGGCTGCTCGTCGAGCCCGCCGAGCGGCCGGTGGCCTGAACCTGCCGCGCCCGTGGCGCGGTCAGGTGACCATCCACCGATTCGCTCGTTCTGCTGAACGTGCAGTCACAGGATGTCGCCCAGCGCCCCGCACCCTCCTCCCCCGCCGGCCCGGTCGTCGACGTCGAGCAGGCCGAGGCCGCCCTCGTCGAGCACTATCCACGACTGGTCCGGCTGGCCTACCTGGTGCTGCCGCCCGGCCTGGGCCGCAGCAGGCGCGTTCTGACCGCACACGCCCTCACCCAGCGCGCGCTGCCCCGCAACCGCACCCCGGCGCCGGTGATCCCGGCCCAGTCCACCGGCCGGGACGGCGACCCGGGCTACGCCCTGGTCCGGCTCCAGGTGCTGCGCACGGCCCTGGAGGCGGGGCTGCCGCTGCGGCTCAGGGCCTGGCCCAAGCGGTCCCAGCTGCCGCCCCTGCTGCCGCAGGTGTGGGGCCTGAAGCTCTTCCCGCGCTCCGGCGGCGCCGACGAACTCGCCCTGGACCAGCGGCTGTCCACGCTGTCGGGCCCGGCCCGGGCCGCGTACGCGCTGCGCGGCCTGGAGCGGCTGGGCGAGGACGGTGCGCGCAAGGTGCTCGCGGCCGCGGGCGTCGCCGACCCGGACGGTGCGCTGCTGGAGGCCGGCGGCGTCCCCGAGCAGTTCGGCCTGCTCGACTCGCCCGAGTTCGACCCCTGCTCGCTGCAGGCCCGGCCCACCGACCTGATGCGGCGCCGCCAGCACCTGAAGGCTGCGCTGGCGGCCGGGGCGGCCCTGCTGGTGTGCGGGGCGCTGCTCGGGCTGCCCGGCGAGGGCTGGGGCCCCGACGGTGCCGCCGCCCCGCCGTACGCGCGGAACCCGGCCGCCCAGGCCGCCCTCGACCCGGCGAAGCTGACCCGGGTCTCCCCCGACGCCTGGCGCATCTCGGCGCGCACCGACTTCTCCGTGTGGCCCGCCCGGGGCGACCTCACCGGCGACGAGGCCCTGCTGCGCCGCGCGCTCGCGGTCTGGGCCCGCCCCGGTGGGACGGTCCAGGTCTCGGCGACGCCCGGCACCCCGTCCGGCGGCCCGGCCGGTCCGCCCCAGCTGCTGTACGCGGGGACGGTCGACGCCGCACGCGTGGTGATCCTGTACGACGGTCTGCGCATCGCCCGGTACGCCGAGCCCAGGGACGGCACGCAGGGCGCCGCCCTCGACTTCGCCCGCGTCGACGGGGCTTCCCGGGGCGAGGCGGGCGCGGTGGTCCTGGGCCGGGCCGACGGCAACGTCCGCTATCTGACGGCCCCCTGGGTCGAGAAGGCGGCCGAGCGGGATCTGCTGAAGCCGGGCGCGGGCGCGATGGACCTGGCGCTCACCGACGGGGTGACGGCGCCGCTGGCCAGCCCGGCCCTGCGCGGCGGCCCCTGCACCTCCTGGAACGTGCTGCAGCTGACCGACGGCGGCCGCAGCCGGCTGCTGACCGACCTCGGCGAACTGGTCCCGGCGCGGCTCACCGCCGGCCGCCCGGGCTCCCCCGGCGAGGTGTCCGGTGCCGCGGCGCTGCGCACCTGGCAGCCCTTCGCGTGCTCGCTGGGCACGGTCCGCTCGGCGGGAGTGCGGACCGTCAACGCCTGGTCGTTCAACGCGCAGCCGCTGCCCGACGCCAGCGGTTCGGCGGCGTGGGTGTGCACACGGGCGGAGACCTGGCGGGGCGGCGGGGCGCGGGTGCTGGCGCAGTTCCACACGCCCGGCGGGGCCCAGGGGGCGGTGGCGGCGCAGGCCGAGAACGTCCCGGCGTGCGGAGCGCGGGATCCGCAGGTGCTGGCCGGGGTGCTGTGGAAGTCGAAGGCGGGTGGCTGGTACCTGCTGGCCGCGGGCAACCGGGCGACCGCCTCGATCCGGGCGACGGGCGGGGTCGAGGGTTCGGCGCGGGGCAGTCTGCTCACCGTCCCGGCCGAGCAGGGCGCGCAGGCCGAGTTGAAGGGCACGCTGAAGGACGGGCGCCCGGTCGGCGGGCTGCGCTGACCGGCTGACTCCGTGACGGCCCGGGAGTCCCGGGCGCGTCTCGGCGATCGAACCGGACCGTTGACGGCCGGAATCGATCGGTAAGGTGTTCGTATGACTACCGGGGTACGCCGCAGGATGGGAGTCGAGGAGCGACGGCAGCAGTTGATCGGCGTCGCCCTCGAACTGTTCAGCCGCCGCTCGCCCGACGAGGTCTCGATCGATGAGATAGCGTCGGCCGCGGGCATCTCACGGCCGCTGGTCTACCACTACTTCCCCGGCAAACTCAGCCTGTACGAGGCCGCGTTGCAGCGGGCCTCGGACGATCTGGCGGCCCGGTTCGTGGAGCCGCACGAGGGTCCGCTGGGGGCCCGGCTGCTGCGCGTGATGCGCCGCTACTTCGACTTCGTGGACGAGCACGGGCCCGGTTTCTCCGCCCTGATGCGCGGCGGCCCGGCGGTCGGGTCCTCGACGACGAACGCGCTCATCGACTCCGTACGGCAGGCCGCGTATGTCCAGATCCTTTCGCACCTGGGCGTGACCGATCCGCCCGCGCGGCTGGAACTGGTCGTGCGGTCCTGGATCTCGCTCGCCGAGTCGACGGCGCTGATCTGGCTGGACGGCCGGCGCATCCCGCGCGAGGAGCTGGAGCCGCAGCTCGTCAACGACTTCGCCGCGCTCGCCGCCGTCAGCGCCGCCCACGACGAGGAGATGGCGGCGCTGCTGCGCCGCATCATGAAGGACGAGCCGGCCGACGGCCCGTTCGCGGACCTGGCCGGCCGGCTGCTGGCGCTGGCGACCTGAGGGCGCTCAGCTCTCGGACTTGGCGTACGACGGGTCCAGGTCGCGGACCTCGGCGGACGCGTGCAGCGCGACGCCCGCGGCGGGCTTCAGGTGGCTGCGCAGCAACTCCAGCGCGGCCTGGGTGAGCCGGGCCTTGGTCTCGTCGGTGCGGCCGGCGAGCAGCGCGATGTGGACGTGCACATGGGCGTGTCCGGTGGTGTCGGGGCCGACCACGATGTCCTCGGTCCGGCGGAACCGGGTCTTGCAGGCCGGCGGCTTGGCCGCCGCGATCTCGACCGTCGCCTCGTGCAGCGCCCTGGCGAAACCGGGCCGGTCGAAGCCCTCCGCGAGGTCGGCGGAATAGTCGACGGTGATCTGCGGCATCAGCACTCCTGTTCCAGGTCGGTGCGCTCACCCTAGCCGCAGACGGGGCGGACCGCCGGTCGCGGTCCGCCCCGCCCCGTGCGTTATCCCGCGGTCCGGGAGAAGACCGCGACCGTGCGCGCCGGAACGGTGAACGTGCCGGACTTCTCCGCGTAGGCGGAGGACTTCACGGTGGCGTCGGCCCCCGCCGCCTGCACCGGGTGCAGCCGGTAGCCGGTCCCGGCCAGGGCGGCCACGCGCTGCTCCTGCCGCTCCGGGGTGGCGTTGAAGACGACGACGAGGTCACCGAGCCGCATGGTGATCACGCCGGGCGTCTCGTCCGTGCCGGACAGCGGGAAGGAGAGCCGGGACTGCACCTGCTCGGCCGTGCCGAGGGAGAAGTCCCGTTCGGCGGCGCGGATCCGCAGCAGGTCGCGGTAGGCCGCCGAGGCCCCCTCGATCTGCTCGCAGCCCACCCGGACCGTGCTCAGCAAGGGTTTGGCGTACGGCCACTTGTCCGCGTTGTCGGCCGCCATGGGCAGTCCGCGGCCGAAGCCGTTGCCGTCGCGGCAGTCCCAGTGGACGGCGTTGAACCAGTCGCCGCTGTCGTAGGAGTTGCGGTCCAGGGACTTGGAGCGCAGCAGGTCGCTGCCCGCCTGGGAGAGGGCCGGGCCCTGCGAGAGGGTGGCCGTCGCCATGGCCAGGACCTGCATCCGGGCCCGGTCGGAGGCGTTCACCGAAGCGGGCAGCTTGAAGGCGAGCGCGTCGAACAGGGACTCGTTGTCGTGCGCGTCGGCGTAGGCGAGGGCGTCGCCGGGGGCGTCGGCGTAACCGGCCGGGGCGCCGTTGTAGTCGACCTCGGAGCCCCTGACCTGCTTGCCGCCGGTGTCGGTGAAGGTGTACCGGGCGAGGTTGCCGCTGAGCCCGACCTTGATCAGGTCCTGGTAGTGCAGCAGCCGGGCCTTCTGCTCGGCCGGGGTGCCGTTGGCCTTCGAGGAGTTGGGCTCCGTGTACAGCCCGGACGCGAAGCCCTGGACGCCGGGGTCCTCGTCGAAGGGGCCGCCGCCGCGCACGGCGTCGCGGGCCCGGTCGGAGAAGGTGGCGATGCCGGTGCCGGCCATGTTCTTCTGCGTGGCCTGCACGAACCGGGCGTCGTCGGCGACCTCGCCGAAGTTCCAGCCCTCGCCGTAGAGGATGATCTTCTTGCCGTCGACGCCGTCCTTCGCGAGGGTCAGCTCGTCCAGGGCCTTGCGCACGGCCAGGATGTTGGCCTTCGGGTGGTGGCCCATGAGGTCGAAGCGGAAGCCGTCGACCTTGTACTGCTTGGCCCAGGTGACGATCGAGTCGACGACGAGCTTGCCCATCATGGCGTTCTCGGTGGCGGTGTTGGCGCAGCAGGTGCTGTTGGCGACCGAGCCGTCGGCGAGCAGGCGCTGGTAGTAGCCGGGCACGATCCGGTCGAGGACGCTCGTCCGCTCCTGGCCGGCGGCCGCGGTGTGGTTGTAGACGACGTCCATGACGACGCGCAGGCCGTCGTCGTTGAGGGCCTTGACCATCCTGCGGAACTCGACCGTGCGGGCGGTGCCGTCGGGGTCGGTGGCGTAGGAGCCCTCGGGGACCGTGTAGTGGTACGGGTCGTAGCCCCAGTTGTAGGCGTCCTTCGCGGCGATCTTCCCGACGCACTCCTGCTGCTTGTCGGAGTCGGCCGGGTGGGAGGCCAGATCGCAGTCGGTGCGCGCCTGGTCCGCCTTCCTCTCGGGGATGGTGGCGATGTCGAAGGCGGGCAGCAGGTGCACGTAGGAGGTGCCGGCCTCGGCCAGCTCGCGCAGGTGCCTGCTGCCGTCGCTCGCCGTGTCGGTGAAGGCGAGGTAGGTGCCCGGGTGCTTCGCCGTGCGGTCCTCGACGGAGAAGTCCCGGATGTGCAGTTCCTGGATCTGGGCGTCCCGCAGCGGTACGGCCCTGGGCTTGGTGTAGGTGGACCACCCGGCCGGCTTGAGGGCCTTGTCGTCCAGGTCGACGACGAGGCTCCGCTCGGAGTCGGTGGTCAGGGCGAGGGCGTAGGGGTCGGTGACCTTGTTGGTGACGACCTTGCCGGCGCTCGGGGCCCAGACCTTCACGACGTAGCGGTAGGGCTTGTTCTTCCAGGACGCCGGGCCGGTGACGGACCAGACGCCGGTGGCGGAGTCACGCCGCATCGCGGCGGTCGTGCCGCCGATCTCCAGGGACACGGACTGCGCGGTGGGCGCCCACACGGCCAGCGTGGGGCGGCTCCCGGAGAACGTCGGCCCCAGGTCGGCACCGGTCGCGTCGTAGAGGTCGTCGAGGACCCCGGCGAGCTGGACGCCGGTCGCCGCGAGGACGGCCCCGTTGGAGGCGTGCTGGGTGGCGACGACCTGGCCGCGCAGGGCCTCGCGGACCCGGTCGCGGTCACGGGGGTCGACGGTCCAGGCGTCGTACTCCTTCAGGTGCGGGAACTTCGCCTTCTGGGCGTCGGTCAGCTCACCCTTGGACAGGCGCAGCCACTTCGCGTCGCCGGTCAGCGCGCCGTCCTCGACCTTGATCGAGCCGTCGCGGGAGTACTGCAGCTGCGTGGAGGCGGCGGCCTCGGAGCCGTTCCAGGCGAGGGTGTTCCGGTCGATCCAGACCGCCTTGGAGGTGGTCGGGTCGAGGGCGGCGGCGCTGCCCGCGGGCTGCGGGAGCAGGTACTTCTCCTGGCCGCTCACCAGCCACACCTCGTGGCCGTTCGCCTTGAGGTCGAGCGACTGGTCGCCGGGCAGGTCCTTCTCGTCGCCCTTGTGGAGGATGTAGCTGAGGCTGGTGGCCCCGTCGGTGAGCGGTACCTCGAAGACTGCGCCATAGGCATCAGTCTCGACCGGCTTCAAGGGGTTCGACCAGTCGGTGGGGTCCGCGGCGCCGGTCCACACGTGCAGGCCCCAGCCGTCGTAGTTCCCGTCGGCCCGGTGGTAGTGCAGGACCGCCTTGCTCCTGTCGGGCGCCGGGTAGGCGGGCCGCTCGGTGGTGACGGTCTCCTTGCCCTGCTCGATCCAGATCTCGCCGGTCCTGGTGACGTCGATCGTGCGGTCGGTGGAGACGTCCTTGGTGCCGTCCTTGTCGATGACGAGGAAGCCGACGTTCGAGGCGCCGGGCTTGAGCTTGACCCAGGCGAAGGCGCCGTAGGCGTCCCGGCCGGTGAAGGGGTGGCTCTTGGGCCACTCGGTGGCCTCTCCCTCGGCGAGGTCGCCCCAGGCGTACAGGCCCCAGTCGGCGTAGTCGCCGTCCGCGCGCTTGTAGTGGACGATCGCGTAGTCGCGGGAGGACGCGGTGGGCGGCTCCTGGACGGGCGGGGTGCCGGTGGTGGAGGCGGCCAGGGAACTCGCGGTGCGGCCGGCCGAGTCGACGACGACGGCCTTGTAGCGCAGGGCGGTGCCCGGGGCCACGTCCTTGCCGATGGTGTGGGTGACCTTGTACGGGGCGTGGTCGGCGGAGCCGAGGACCCGCCACGTGCCGTGGCCGGTCTGGGCGGCGAAGACGACCCGGTTCAGCTGCCCGCCGTCGACGTCCGCGGAGATCTCGACGGTGCCGGTGGCGCCGGCCGCTGGGGCCTTGAGGGTGAGGGACGGCACGGTGGCGGGCTTGGCGAGCCGGCCCGCGGCCTTGAGGACGATCGCCGAACCGGCCGGGACCGTCACGGTGAGCTTCTTGTCACCGTCGCTCCTGGCGGAGACGTCGGTGCCGTACAGGCCGCGGAAGGTCATGCCGGCCGATCCGGTCGCGAAGGTCGCGCTCTTCGGCTCGGCGGCGTTGTTGAAGGCGACGACGTACTCGGTGCCGGTTTTCGCGTACGTGCGGGAGAAGGCGTAGACGCCCGGCCCGTCGGCCGCGTACCGCTGCTGCTGGACGCCGTCCGTGAGGGCCGGGTGGGCCTTGCGGAGCTTGGCGAGCGCGCTGATCTGCCGGTAGAGGGGCGCCTTGGTGTCGTAGGCGTCCTCGGCGTGCGTGGCGTCGGTGCCGATGCGGTCGTCGTCGAGGTAGTCGGCGGTGCGCGAGGCGAACATGGTCTGCCGGGCGTCCTTGTCGCCGCCCGCGCCGGCGAAGCCCTGCTCGTCGCCGTAGTAGACGACGGGGTTGCCGCGGCTGAGGAACATCAGCTCGTTGGCGAGCCGGTCCTTTTTCAGCAGTTCGGCGTCGGAGGCCTTCGGGTCGTCCTGCTTCAGGAAGTGGCCGATCCGGCCCATGTCGTGGTTGCCGAGGAAGGTGACCTGCTCGTAGGCGTTCGCCGTGCCGGTCGTGTACTTGTAGTCGTCGCCGAAGACCCCCGCGAGCTGCTGGGCGCTGCCGCCCTGCGAGGCGTACCGGCGGGCCGCTTCCTGGAAGGGGAAGTCGAGGGTGGCGTCGAGCCGTCCTTGGGTGACGTAGGGGGCGGTGACGTCCGTGTCGGCCGAGTAGACCTCGCCGAACATGAAGAAGTCGTCCCGGCCCCGCTTCGCGGCGTACGCGTCGAGGGCGGTGGCCCACTGCGTCCAGAACTCCATGTCGACGTGCTTCACGGTGTCGATCCGGAAGCCGTCGATGTCGAAGTCCCGCACCCAGCGCTGGTAGATCCTCTCCATGCCGCTGACGACCTCGGGCCGCTCGGTCCACAGGTCGTCGAGCCCGGAGAAGTCGCCGTGGGTGGAGCTCTCGCCGGCGAAGGTGGAGTCGCCGCGGTTGTGGTACATCGTCGGGTCGTTCAGCCACGACGGGACCTTGACGTTCTTCTCGGCGGCGGCGACGGCCGGGGTGCGCGGGAAGGAGTCGCGGTCGACGGCGGGGAAGTCCCGCCGCCCGTCGGCGTAGTCGGCGTCGTCGAAGGGCCTGCCGTCCTTCGTCAGGTACGGGAAGGCGCCCTTGGAGAGGTAGTCGTAGGACTTCTCCTCGTAGTCGACGACGTCGGCGGTGTGGTTGGTGATGACGTCGAAGAAGACCTTCATGCCCTTGTCGTGGGCCTTGTCGATGAGGGTCTCGAGGTCCTCGTTGGTGCCGAAGTGCGGGTCGACCTGGGTGAAGTCGGTGATCCAGTAGCCGTGGTAGCCAGCGGAGGCGTTCGCGCCGGTGCCCTGCACGGGCCGGTTCTTGAAGATCGGGGCCATCCACAGGGCGGTGGTGCCCAGGCCCTTGATGTAGTCGAGCCGCTCGGTCAGGCCCTTGAGGTCGCCGCCCTGGTAGAAGCCCTTGTCGGTGGGGTCGTAGCCGGTCGACAGGCGCGAACCGGTCAGGCCGCCCTTGTCGTTGCGCGGGTCGCCGTTGGCGAAACGGTCCGGCAGGACGAAGTAGAACTGCTCACGGGTGGCGTCGTGGCGGGCCGGCTGGGCGGCCAGCGCGGCATCGGACGGCGGTGCCGGCGGGGTGGCGGCCCCGGCGGCGAGCGGCTGGACGAGTGTGGCGGCCAGGGCGGCGGCGGTGACCGCCGCGACCCGTCCGGCACGGGCGGTTCGGCGCCTGGACGGCACCGGCCATCTCGGTATCACAGATGGGCTCCTAGCGATTGCGGCTCTCTCGGGTCCGACCCCGCGCGACCGTATCGCCGCCGAAACCTTTACAGCAAGAGTTGTGAAACCATTGGAAAGAACTTTCAACGACCGGAGTCGGCCCGGCACGGCGGCCCCGGCCGCCACGCGGGGTGGCGTTCGGGGCCGCGCGCACGGGAGTCGCGGCTAGCAGCCGGACTTGCCCGCGTAGATCGCCAGGGCGGTGTTCGAGCCGAGCGTGGCGGTGAACTGGCCACTGGCGTTCACCGTCACCGGCGTGTTGTTCTGCACGTTGCAGTACGTCCCCGCCGGCAGCGAGGTCTGGTAGGTCCGGGTCAGGGAGCCGGACTCGTGGTTGATGGCCACGAAGCCCTTGCTGCCCCGGCCGAAGGCGATGGCGTCGCCGCCGTTGTCCCACCAGTTGGTGACCGCCTGGCCGCGCGTGGCGTTGCGGAAGGCGACCATGGACTTGATCTCCGGCCAGTTGTGCTGGCACTTCCAGCCGTCCTGCCAGCAGGCGTTCACCTGGCCGCCGTTCGGCGGGCCGGCGTCGTGGTCGGTGAACTCGTAGCCGGAGTTGATGTCCGGGGCGCCGTAGGGCCAGGCCAGCATGAAGACGTTGGCCAGGGTGTAGGTGGCGCCGTCCTTGTAGCTGAGCGTGGAGCCGTTGCGCTCGGTGTCGTGGTTGTCGACGAAGACCCCGGAGACACCGCTGTTCATGTAGCCCCAGCCCTCGCCGTAGTTCTTCAGGTAGGCGAGGTTCTCGTTGATGAAGACCCGCTTGAGGTCGAAGGCGTAGCGGAACTCCTGGACGTCGCCGTTGCCGGTGTACTCGGCGGGCTGGACGGCCTCGCCGGCGCCGAAGATGGCCTCCTGCTTCCAGTACACCGACGGGTTGCTCAGCCGGGACTTGATGTTGGCGAGGTCCCCGGCCGGCATGTGCTTGGCCGCGTCGATGCGGAAGCCGTCGACGCCGAGGGAGAGCAGGTCGTTCAGGTACCCGGCGATGGTCCTGCGGACGTAGTCCTCGCCGGTGTCGAGGTCGGCGAGGCCGACCAGTTCGCAGTTCTGGACGTTCCCGCGGTCCTGGTAGTTGCTGATCTGCGCGGTGCAGTTGTCGAAGTCGTACGAGGAGTACAGGCCCGGGTAGTTGTACTTCGTGTACGACGAGCCGCCGGTGCCGGTGCCGCTGCCGGCCGACATGTGGTTGATGACGGTGTCGACGACGACCTTCACCCCGGCCGCGTGGCAGGTGTTCACCATGTTCTGGAAGGCCGCGCGGTCCCCGAGCCGGCCGGCGATCCGGTAGCTCACCGGCTGGTACGAGGTCCACCACTGCGCGCCCTGTATGTGCTCGGCAGGTGGGGAGACCTGCACGTAGCCGTATCCGGCGGGGCCGAGGGTGGTGGTGCACTCGCGGGCGACGGAGGCGAACTTCCACTCGAAGAGGACGGCGGTGACGTCCTTGGTGCCCGGCGGGGAGGCCTGTGCGCTCGTCGGGTTCATGACAACCGCAGCCGCGGCGAGCGCGACGGCGGCGGAGAGGTGTCTGCGTGCCATGTGGGGTTTCCTTCTTCGTTGAAGGTTCTTGCTGCAAGGTTCAGAAACCTTGCGGTGACGCAGATGTTAAAGGCCCGCCACCCGAAAGGGCAGCGGGCCGTACGAAATTCAAAGAAAAAATCAGGCCGTGGTCGCGGTGCTCCACCACACCGTGGTGTCGGCGGGCACCTTCGCCTCGTCGTCGACCTGCACGATCTCACTGCTCGCGACGAGCACCCGGCCGTACGCCGGCAGCGCCACCGACTCCGAGGTGGTGTTGGCGACGCAGACGAACTCCCCGCGCCGGAAGGCGAGGACGCCCTCGGGCGCGCGCAGCCACTCCACGGACGTGCCGGCGCCGAGGTCGGGCTGCGCGCGGCGCGCGGCGAGCGCGGCCCGGTACAGCTCCAGCGTCGAGCCGGGCACGCCGGTCTGCGCCTCGACGCTCAACTCGCCCCACCCCTCCGGCTGCGGCAGCCAGCTGCCCCCGTCGCCGAAGCCGTACGACGACCCGGTCCTGGTCCACGGGATCGGCACCCGGCAGCCGTCGCGGAAGCCGTCCTGGCCCGCGCCCCGGAAGTACGCCGGGTCCTGGCGCACCTCGTCGGGCAGGTCGACGACGTCGGGCAGGCCGAGCTCCTCGCCCTGGTAGACGTAGGCCGAGCCGGGCAGTGCCAGCATCAGCAGGCTCGCGGCCCGGGCCCGGCGCAGGCCGAGCTCCCGGTCACCGGCCAGCCGGATCTGGGTGCCGAGGCCGGGCGGGTTGGCGAACCGGGTGGCGTGCCGGGTGACGTCGTGGTTGGACAGCACCCAGGTGGCCGGGGCGCCGACCGGGCGCATGGCCTCCAGGGTGCGGTCGATGACCTCGCGCATCTCGGCCGCGTCCCAGTGGGTGCTCAGGTACTGGAAGTTGAAGGCCTGGTGCAGCTCGTCCGGGCGGACGTAGTGCGCGGTGCGCTCGATGGTCGGCGTCCACGCCTCGGCGACGAAGATGCGTTCACCCGCGTACTCGTCGAGGATCAGCCGCCACTGGCGGTAGATCTCGTGCACCCCGTCCTGGTCGAAGAACGGCATGACATCGTTGCCCAGCAGCTTCACCTGGTCGTGGGATCCCAGGTCGGGCAGACCGTCCGCCTTCACCAGGCCGTGGGCGACGTCGATCCGGAAGCCGTCGACGCCCATGTCGAGCCAGAACCGCAGGATCGAGCGGAACTCGTCGCCGACGGCCGGGTGGTTCCAGTTGAAGTCGGGCTGCTCCGGGGCGAAGAGGTGCAGGTACCACTCGCCGGGCGTGCCGTCGGGCTCGGTGACCCGGGTCCAGGCCGGGCCGCCGAAGATCGACTCCCAGTCGTTGGGCGGCAGTTCGCCGCTGTCACCCTTGCCGGGGCGGAAGTGGTAGCGGTCCCGCAGCGGCGAGCCCGGGCCCTCGGCGACGGCCCGCTTGAACCACTCGTGCTGGTCCGAGGAGTGGTTGGGCACGAGGTCGACGATGATGCGCAGACCCAGCCGGTGGGCGTCGCGGATCAGCGCGTCGGCGTCCAGGAGGTTGCCGAACATCGGGTCGACGGCCCGGTAGTCGGCGACGTCGTAGCCGGCGTCGGCCTGCGGCGAGGCGTAGAAAGGGCTGAGCCACACGGCGTCCACGCCGAGGTCGCGCAGATACGGCAGACGGGTGCGGACACCCTCCAGGTCGCCCATGCCGTCACCGTTGCTGTCGGCGAAGCTGCGCGGGTACACCTGGTAGATCACCGCGTCCCGCCACCAGTCGCGGCGCTTGGCGACGGCCACGGCGGAGGCGGGGGTGGGGGCAGGTGCAGCTGAGTGCTGGCTCATGTCGTCCTTGATGCGTAACTGGGGTGTGGTCATGGGACGTGAGGGGGTACGAGGCGGCCGCGGCACAGCGGGGTCGGATGGGCGCCGCGGCCGCCTCGGGCTGGTGGAGGCCGTTCGGCGACGGCCCGGGGGCGCCGGATCAGCCCTTGGTGCCGCCGGCGGTGAGCCCGGTCACCAGGTTCTTCTGCACGAGGTAGAAGAACGCGGAGACGGGTATCGCGATGAGCACCGCGGTCGCGGCCATCAGGTTGCGCTGGGCGTCGTGCTCGCTGATGAAGCTCTGCAGGCCGACGGCGAAGGTGTACTTCTCGTCGTCCAGCATGAACACGGTGGCGAAGGCGACCTCACCGAAGGCGGTGATGAAGCTGTAGAAGGCGGCCACCGCCAGACCGGGCCGGGCGAGCGGCAGGATCAGCCGGAAGAACGTCCCGAAGGGCGTCAGTCCGTCGACGCGGCCGGCCTCGTCGATCTCGAACGGGATGGTGTCGAAGTAGCCCTTCAGCAGCCAGGCGCAGTAGGGCACCGCGGTGGAGCAGTAGACCAGGACCAGCCCGAAGTAGGTGTCGACGAGCTGCAGGCTCGACAGGATCTGGTACATCGGCACGATCAGCACGGCGATGGGGAACATCTGCGTGCACAGCAGGACCCACATGAACTTCTTGTAGCCCGGGAAGCGCATGCGGGACACGGCGTACCCGGTCGTGGCGGCGATGACCACTCCGATGACCGTGGTTCCCAGGGACACGATCAGCGTGCTCTGCAGCCAGTGGAAGAAGGCGGTCTCCTGCAGCACGAAGCTGTAGTTGTCCAGGGTCATCTTCGACCAGATGCCGCCCGGGTGCAGGTAGTCGTCCTTGTCCGGGCCGAGGGACAGGAAGATCAGCCAGGCGATCGGGAAGAGCGCGATCAGGCTCGCGATGATCAGCAGGCCGTGGGAGAGGAGGTTCCCGGCCGCGCCGCGCCGGCCACGCCGGCGCACGGGGGCGGGCGCGGGGGCGACGGCGGGGACCGGGGTCCCGCCCGCGGACTGCTGGACGGTCGTGGTGCTCATGGGGACTCCTGCCTCAGATCGCGAGCTGCTGCTCATCGCGGTTCAGCCAGCGGCGGTAGAAGGAGGTGAAGACGATCAGGATGCCGAGCAGCAGGATGCCGTAGGCGGCCGACTGCGCGAAGTCGCGCGGCTGCTGTCCGAAGCCGAGCTGGTAGGCCCAGGTGACGAGGATCTGCGCGTCCGGGGCGGTGTTGCCGAACAGCAGGAAGATGATGGCGAACTGGTTGAACGTCCAGATGACGCCGAGCAGCACCACGGTGGAGCTGACCGACCTGAGGCCCGGCAGGGTGACGTAGCGGAACTGCTGCCAGCGGCTGGCGCCGTCCATCTCGGCGGCCTCGTAGAGGGAGGAGTCGATGGACTGCAGGCCGCCGAGCAGGGAGACCATCATGAACGGCACGCCGCACCAGGTGTTGACCATGATCGCGGCGAAACGCTGCCAGAAGGTGTCCTCCAGCCACGCCGGGGTCGGCAGGTGCAGCATCTCCAGGCCGGAGTTGATGATGCCGGAGTCGGCGAGCATGAAGCGCCAGCCGAAGACGGTGACGAAGGTCGGCACGGCCCACGGCAGGATGAGCATCAGCCGGTAGAAGGTGCGCCCGCGCAGCTTCTGGTTGAGCAGCAGCGCCAGGCCCAGGCCGATGGAGTAGTGCAGGGCGACGCACAGGGCCGTCCACACGATCGTCCAGATGAAGTGGGACCAGAAGCGGTCGTAGGCGGTCTCGCCCCACAGGATGTCGGCGTAGTTGTCGAAGCCGATGAACTTGTAGGTGGCCTCGATCTCGTTGACGCCGATCGTCCGGGCCGTGTTCAGGCTGGTCGCGTCGGTGAGCGTCAGGTAGAAGCCGTAGGCCAGGGGGTACAGCACGAGGACGCCGAGCACGACGGCCACGGGCGCGATCATCGCGTAGGCGTACCAGTGCTTCTGGTAGCTGTGCTTGAGACGCCGGCCCAGCCCGGACCGGGGACCGCGGTCACCGCTCCGCTTGCCGGTCGCTCGGTCGATGGCGACTGTCATGTTCGACAACCTTCTTCGCGAACTGGAGATCAGCTGGAGATCAGGGGATACGGCACACAGGCCGACGGCCGCCGGATCCTTCCCCCTCTGTGCTGGAGGATCCGGCGGCCACGGGGCCTACTTGCTGTAGTCCGGGAGCAGCTTGGCGATGGAGGTCTCGGCGCTCTTGAGCCCCTCGTCCAGGGACTTCTTGCCACCCGCGATCGCGAGCAGCTCGTCGTCCAGCGGCGTCCACAGCGAGCTGTACTCGGGCAGCTCCGGCCGCGGCTGGGCGGCGGCGAGGACGCCCTGGTAGCCGGCGATGCCCGGGTCGGCCTTGACCTCGGCGGTGTAGGCGTCGCCGCGCGTCGGCAGCGTGTTGTTCTTCAGCGCGATGGTCTCCTGGGCCTTGGCCGAGGTCATGAACTTCACGAACTTCAGCGAGGCCTCCTGGTGGGCCTTGTCCGAGCCCGCGTACACCGAGAGGTTGTGGCCGCCGGTCGGGGCGCCCGCCTTGCCGCTGGAGCCGGCCGGGACGGTGGCGATGCCCAGGTTGGCCTTGTCCTTGAACGCCGAGCCCTTGTAGAAGTTCGTGATCTCCCACGGGCCCTGGATGATCGAGGCGACCTTGCCGCTGACGAACGCCTCCTGGATGTGGGCGTAGGCGTCGGCGGTGGTGTCGGCCTTGTGCAGACCCTTGCCCTTGAACAGGCTCAGCCAGGTGCCGTAGGCCTTCTCGGCCGCGGGCGAGGTGACCGTGATCTTCTTGGCGCCGACGTCGACGGTGTCGGCGCCCTCGCCGTAGAGGAAGGAGTGGGCGTAGTAGGACTGGGTCGAGCCCCAGTAGCCGTCGACGCCGGTCTTGTCCTTGATGGTGGCGGCGGCCTTCTTCAGGTCGTCCCAGGTCTTGGGCGCCTCGACGCCGGCCTTCTCGAACAGGGCCTTGTTGTAGACCAGGGCCAGGGTGTCCGTGGTGAACGGGACGCCGTAGGTCTTGCCCTCGTACTGGGCCTGCTTGATCAGGTTCGACTGGAACTTGTCCTGCTCGGCGAGGGCGTCGGTGCCGTCCAGCGGCAGGAAGAAGCCCTTCTTGGCGAAGGCCGGGGTCCAGCCGACCTCGGAGCGCAGCACGTCGGGGGCACCCTTGGAACCGGCGGCGGTGTCGAACTTGTTCTGCGCCTGGTCGAAGGGGACGTTGACGTACTTGACCTTGACGTCCTTGTTCGCGGCCTCGAACTCCTTGACGAGGGCCTTGTAGGTAGGCGCCTCGTTGGTGGCGTTGGAGGTGTCCCACCAGGTGATGGTCACGGGACCGTCGGCATTGTCGCCGCTGTCGCTTCCGCCGCACGCCGTCGCTGCCAGGGCGAGGGACGCCACCAGCGCGGTGGCCGCTATGCCACGCCGCATGAGTTCTCCTTGAGGGTGAAGCCCGTTGTGCTGCCGACTGCGCCGTTGGCCGCCGGGCGACGGTGACATTAACCTCGCCGCAACGTGTTGCGAAAGACCTTGCAGCAAAAAGTTGCAAGAGGTGCGGATGGTTATCCCGCCGTGACCTCTCCTCGATCGCCTTGATCCCTTGATTTACCGCTGTTCGACGGGGAGTCGGACAGTTGTGCAAGACTCTGCAAGCACTTGCCATCCGTTACCGCCGGGGGAATCATCCGTTGCGGAGCGGACGCCGACACGACTTCGAGGGACCGCGATGACCAAGCAACCCGCGACGGGACGCGCGCCGGCCCGCACCCGGCGTCCCGTCGGTGTGCAAGCCGAAGTCCGGCCGCTACAGTCCAGTGCTGTGACCACACGGCTTGCGGACATCGCTTTGCAGGCGGGGGTGAGCGAAGCGACCGTCAGCCGCGTCCTCAACGGCAAGCCGGGCGTCGCCGCCACGACCCGCCAGTCCGTGCTGGCCGCTCTCGACGTGCTGGGCTACGAACGCCCGGTGCGGCTGCGGCAGCGCAGCGAGGGCCTGGTCGGCCTGATCACCCCGGAGCTGGAGAACCCGATCTTCCCGGCCCTGGCCCAGGTCATCGGCCAGGCGCTGACGCGGCAGGGCTACACGCCGGTGCTGGCCACGCAGACCCCGGGCGGCTCGACCGAGGACGAGCTGACCGAGATGCTGGTCGACCGCGGTGTCGCCGGCATCATCTACGTCTCCGGGCTGCACGCGGACACCACCGCCGACATGCAGCGCTACGACCGGCTGCGCGCGCAGGGCGTGCCGTACGTCCTGGTCGACGGTTTCTCGCCGAAGGTGCAGGCGCCGTTCATCTCCCCCGACGACCGCGCGGCGATGAGCCTGGCCGTGACGCACCTGGCGTCCCTGGGGCACACGCGGATCGGACTGGCGCTGGGGCCCAAGCGGTTCGTGCCCGTGCAGCGCAAGATCGAGGGGTTCGTGCGGGCCATGCAGGAGCAGTTGGGCCTGGGCGCCGAGGCCGTCGAGTCGGAGCTGGTGCAGCACTCGCTGTACACGCTGGAGGGCGGACAGGCCGCCGCCGTCGCCCTGATGGAACGGGACTGCACGGCCGTGGTGTGCGCCAGCGACATGATGGCCCTGGGCGCGATCCGGGCGGCCCGGCAGCGCGGTCTTGACGTGCCGAAGGACATCTCCGTGGTCGGGTTCGACGACTCCCCGCTGATCGCCTTCACCGACCCGCCCCTGACGACCATCCGCAAGCCGGTCCCGGCCATGGGGCAGGCGGCGGTGCGCACGCTGCTGGAGGAGATCGGCGGGACGCCCGCCCCGCACAGCGAGTTCGTGTTCATGCCGGAACTGGTGGTACGCGGTTCGACCGCGTCGGCGCCCGGGGACCGGATGCGCTCGTGAGGTTCGCGGCTTGATGTCGCCGTAGGACATGCGGCCCGGGCCGAGCCGCGGGATGATCGGTGGGGAAGTCCTTTTCTGGCAGACTTTGTGCCTATGGGTGATGTGACCGTGACGCAGCCGGAGGGCCTGGAAGCGGCCCTCCCGCCCCCCGTTGCGGCCGATCGGGAGCCGGGTGCCCTGCACCGGCTGCGCAGCCCGCGCCGACCCCGCTTCTGGTTCGAGATCCTGCTGATCGCGGTGAGTTACTGGACGTACTCGCTCGTCCGCAACGCCGTGCCCGAGCAGCGGGCCGAGGCCCTGCGCAACGCCGACTGGATCTGGCAGGCCGAGCAGCGGCTGGGCATCGCCGTCGAGGAGACGGTCAACCACGCCGCCAACTCGGTGACTTGGCTCATCATCGGGATGAACTACTACTACGCGACGCTGCACTTCGTGGTCACGCTGGGTGTGCTGGTGTGGCTGTACCGTCGCCACCCCGGCCGGTACGCGGCGACCCGCCTGGTGCTCTTCGCGACCACCGCCGTCGCCCTGGTCGGTTACTACCTGTATCCGCTCGCGCCGCCGCGGCTGATGAACGGCGGCGACTTCGTCGATACCGTCATGGTCCACCAGACCTGGGGCTCCATGGCGTCCGGCGACCTGAAGAACATGTCCAACCAGTACGCGGCGATGCCGTCGATGCACATCGGCTGGTCCGTGTGGTGCGGGTTGACGATCTTCGCGCTGGCGACGATCCCGTGGGTGCGGGTGCTGGGCCTGCTGTACCCGGCGCTGACCCTGGTGGTGATCGTCGCCACGGCCAACCACTTCTGGCTCGACGCGGTCGGCGGCGTGCTGTGCCTGGCCTTCGGGTTCGGAACGGCCCGGCTGTGGTACGGCCGGCTGCCGTACACGCTGCCGAAGGTGGTGCCGGCGCGCGAACCGGCGGAGACCTCCGGCAGGGGCACGCCGGCGGAGCGGACCAGGTCCTGACGGCCCGCCCACCCGGCACGACCCGGCACACCGGGCGTCCGCCCGGCTACGGCGCGGACACGAGGCGCTCGACGGCCGCCGCCACCAGGCGCTCGCGCTCCTCCTCCGAGAAGACGTCGGGCAGGGTGAGTTGCTCGACGATGAGCCAGTTCAAGGTCAGGATCAGCAGTTTGACGGCCATGGCGTCGCCGGGGAGGCCGGAGGCCTCGTGGTGGGCGATGTTCGCGTCGATGTCGGCGCGGACCCGCTCGGTGAGGACCTTGCGCAGTTCCGGGCGGCGGGTGGCCTCCAGTCGCAGTTCGAGCAGGGCGAGGTAGCCGCTGCGGAAGGCGGCGACCCGGCCGACGATCTCCCGCATCACCTCCGCATAGGCTTCCCGGTCGCGCCCGGCCGGACGCCGGTCGGCGCTCGTCTCTTCCAGGGACTGCAGCCGCTCGTAGACCCGGGCACCGGCCTGGGTCAGTACGTCGTCCCGGTTGGCGAAGTAGTTGGACGCCGTCCCGGCGGGCACGCCGGCCTCGGTGTCCACCGCCCGGAACGTCAGGCCCCGGGCACCCTCCCTGGCCAGGACCTCGATCGCCGCGTCCACGAGGGCGGCGCGCCGCTGGTCGTTCCGTCTCACCATTGACACCACTCCAGACGTAGTACTAACTTCAGAGCACTACATACAGAGTACTACGGATGGAGTCCATCACGTGCGAAAGCTCGTCTACTTTGTCGCTCTCACCCTCGACGGCCGGATCGCCGGCCCCCGCGGCGAGTACGACTTCTTCCCGGCCGGTGACGAGGAGCAGAGCGCGGCCTACGGCGCCTGGGTCAACGCCCTGTACCCGGAGACCGTCCCGACCGCCTACCGCGCCGCCGTCGGCCTCACCGACGCACCCAACCGCCACTTCGACACCGTCCTCATGGGCCGCACCACCTACCGCGACCCGAACGGGAGCACCAGCCCGTACGGGCACCTGCGCCAGTACGTGGTCTCCAGCACCCTCGAAGCGGACGTCGACCCGGAGGTCACCGTCGTGCCGCGCGAGCCGCTCGCCCTCGTCCGCGCGCTCAAGCGGGAGCCGGACACCGGCTTGGACATCTGGCTCTGCGGCGGCGGCAAGCTGGCCGGGGCCCTGCTGCCCGAGATCGACGAGCTGGTGGTCAAGAGCTACCCGGTCGTCGCCGGCGCGGGCACCCCGGCCTTCGACGGCGCCTTCGATCCCACCGTGTTCCGCGTCGCCGAGCGCACCGCCTTTCCCAACGGCGTCACCCTCACCCGCCTCGCCCGTCGCTGAGCCAGTCGTGGCCCGAGGCGGGAGCGCCCCGGGCGGAGGCGGGTCAGCGTTCGGCGATGCCGTAGAACAGCTCCTCCACCACGCCGCGTGCCCGGCGGGCCGTGCGGCGGTAGGCGTCGAGCATGTCGCCGACGTGGCCCGGGTTGTAGCCCAGGTACCGGCCGACGGCGGCCAGTTCGCGCGGGTCGGAGGGGAACGTGTCGCCGGCCCGGCCGCGTACCAGCATCACCGCGTTGCGGACCCGCGTCGCCAGGACCCAGGCCTCGTCGAGCGTCGCGGCGTCCTCGTCGGTGATGAGCCCGGCCGACCGGGCGGCGGCCAGGGCCTCACGGGTGCGGGTGGTGCGCAGACCGGGTTCCCGGGCACCGTGCCGCAGCTGGAGCAGCTGCACGGTCCACTCCACGTCGGACAGCCCGCCCGGGCCGAGCTTGGCGTGCAGCTTCGGGTCGGCGCCGCGCGGCAGCCGCTCCCGCTCCATGCGGGCCTTCAGCCGCCGGATCTCCCGCACGGCCTCGTCGCCCAGACCGTCCGCCGGGTAGCGCAGCGGATCGATCAGCTCGACGAAGCGGCGCCCCAGGTCCTCGTCGCCGGCGACCGGCTCGGCCCGCAGCAGGGCGTGCGACTCCCAGGTCAGGGACCACCGGCGGTAGTACGCCGCGTACGAGGTCAGGGTGCGCACCAGCGGTCCCGACTTACCCTCCGGGCGCAGGTCGGCGTCGATGAGCAGGGGCGGGTCGGCGCTGGGGATCTGCAGCAGGCGGCGCATCTCGGAGACGACCTTGTTCGCCGCCTGGGACGCCTCCCGCTCGTCGACGCCCTCGCGCGGCTCGTGCACGAACAGCACGTCCGCGTCGGAGCCGTAGCCCAGTTCATGGCCGCCGAACCGGCCCATGCCGATGATCGCGAACCGGGTGGGCAGCTCGTCGCCCCAGCCGTCCCTCACGACCGCGCGGAGCGTGCCGGCCAGGGTCGCGGCGGTCAGGTCCGACACCGCCGCCCCGACCCGGTCCACCAGGGCGCCCTGGTCGGCCTCGGCGGGCTGCTCCTCGGTGCCGTAGGAGCCGACGATGTCGGCGGCGGCCGTGCGGAACAGTTCGCGGCGGCGCACTCCGCGCGCGGCCGTGACCGCCTGGGCGGCTCCGTCGGCCCGGTTCACCGCGGCGCGTATCTCCTGCTCCAGATGGGCCCGCGGCCGGGGCTCCAGACCGCTGCCGTCCCCGTCGCCGAGCAGCGCGACCGCCTCGGGCGCCCGCATCAGCAGGTCGGGGGCGAGACGACCGGCGGACAGCACCCGGGCGAGGTTCTGCGCGGCGGCGCCCTCGTCCCGCAGCAGCCGCAGGTACCAGGGCGTCTTGCCGAGGGCGTCGGACACCTTGCGGAAGTTGAGCAGGCCCGCGTCCGGATCGGCCGAGTCGGCGAACCAGCCGAGCAGCACGGGCAGCAGGGTGCGCTGGATGGCGGCCTTGCGGGTGACGCCGGAGGCCAGCGCCTCCAGGTGGCGCAGGGCGGAGGCCGGGTCGGCGTACCCGAGGGCGACCATGCGTTCCCGGGCCGCCTCGGCGCTCAGCCGGGCCTCACCGGTCGCGAGCTGGGCGACCGCGTCGAGCAGCGGCCGGTAGAACAGCTTCTCGTGCAGCCGGCGCACCACGGTGGCGTGCCGCCGCCACTCGCGGTGCAGCTCGGCGACCGGGTCGGTGCGCAGGCCCAGGGAACGGCCGATGCGGCGCAGCTCCGCCTCGTCCTCCGGCACGAGATGGGTCCGCCGCAGCCGGAACAGCTGGATGCGGTGCTCCAGGGTGCGCAGGAAGCGGTAGGCCTCGTCGAGCTGCGCGGCATCCGCCCGGCCGACGTAGCCGCCGGCGGCGAGGGCCTTGAGGGCGTCGAGGGTCGTGCCGCTGCGCAGCGAGGTGTCGGCGCGGCCGTGCACGAGCTGGAGCAGCTGCACGGCGAACTCGACGTCCCGCAGGCCGCCCGGCCCCAGCTTCAGCTGGCGGTCGACCTCGGCGGCGGGGATGTTCTCCACGACCCGGCGGCGCATCTTCTGCACGTCCGGGACGAAGTTCTCGCGCTCGGCGGCCTTCCACACCAGGGGCTGCACGGCGTCGACGTACTCCGCGCCGAGCTCCGGGTCGCCGGCGACCGGGCGGGCCTTGAGCAGCGCCTGGAACTCCCAGGTCTTGGCCCAGCGCTGGTAGTAGGCGAGGTGGCTGGCCAGGGTCCGCACCAGGGGGCCGTTCCTGCCCTCGGGTCGGAGGTTGGCGTCGACGGGCCAGATGGAGCCCTCGACGGTGGTCTCCGAGCAGATCCGCATCATGTGCGAGGCCAGCCGGGTCGCGGCGCGGATCGCCTTGGTCTCGTCGGCCCCCTCGGCGGCCTCCCCGACGAAGATGACGTCGACGTCGGAGACGTAGTTCAGCTCGTGGCCGCCGCACTTGCCCATCGCGATGACGGCGAGCCGGCACAGCGCGTCGTCCTCGGGCGCGGCGGCCCGGGCGAGGCCGAGGGCCGCGCGCAGGGTGGCGGTGGCCAGGTCGGCGAGTTCGGCGGCGGACTCGGCGACGCCGGTCGTGCCGCACACGTCGCGGGCGGCGATGGACAGCAGGCAGCGCCGGTAGGCCACGCGCAGCGTCACCGGGTCGGTGGCCTGCGCGAGGGAGGCCTCGAACTCCGCCACCCCGGGGTGCAGGTCCCGCGCCTCGTAGGTCACGAGGGCCTGCCAGTCGTCCGGGTGCCGGGTGAGGTGGTCGGCGAGGGCGGTGGAGGCGCCGAGGACGCCGAGGAGCCGGTCGCGCAGCGGCTTGGCCGAGATCAGCGTGTCGAGCAGTTCCCGGCGGGCGCCCTCGTGCGGCTGGGCCTCCAGCAGCCGGACGAGGCCGAGCAGCGCGAGATCGGGGTCCGCGGTCGCGCCCAGCGCGTCCAGCAGCACCGGGTCGTCGCGCAGGGGCGCGAGCTCGACGCTGTCCAGGAGCCGCTCGGCGGCGGAGGCGTCGGTGAAGCCGTGCCGCAGCAGCCGTGTGAAGGTACTGCTCCTGCGCCCCGGGGCCGCCGTCATCCGGGCCTCCCTCGCACTCTTTCTCGGGCCTGCATCGGATCAAGGTCGTACGGCTTTGAGCCTAACCGCAGGTCCCGGGGGAAGCGCCGATGAGTTCGGCAGGCGGACGGGGTCCCCCTGGAGAGGACCACAGGCCTGGCGGTTTCCCCATGACCACCCCGCACCCGCGGACCCGCCCGCACCGGCGGTACAGCGGCAAGACGGCCTCGGCCGCGGCCTGGGAGGAGGCGCGGGCCCGGCTCGTGGCGGCCGAGCTGTTCCGGATCTCGACCGTACGGCCGGACGGACGCCCGCACGTCGTGCCGACCACAGGTACCAGGGCTACGGCCTGGTGGTCGAGGGTGGGGCGGTGCGGGTGACGGACGAGGCGCGGCTACGGCACCTGGCCACCGGGTGGGAGGAGAACTACGGCGGCTTCCGGCACGTCGAGGTACGGGAGGGCCATTTCCACCACGGCCCGGGGCGCGCGGCCGTCTACTCGGTGGCGCCGCGGACCGTTTTCGGCTTCGGTGAGGGGGAGCCGTTCAGCCGGACGCGGTGGCCGTTCGACCGACGCCCGGCGCCCGGCGCCGATGCCGCCCGACGAAGGAGTCACGCCGTGGACATCACCCTCGAAGTCATCCCGCTGCCCGTGACGGACATCGACCGGGCCCGGGACTTCTACCGGGACAAGGTCGGCTTCCACGTGGACATCGACCAGGAGGTCATGCCGGGGATGCGGATCGTCCAGCTGACGCCTCCGGGTTCCGGCTGCTCGATCGCCCTCGGCGACTCGCTCTGGGAGATGACCCCGGGCCCGACCCCGGCCCCCGGCTCCTACCAGGGCCTGCAGCTGTGCGTCGCGGACATCAAGGCGGCGCACGCCGAGTTCGTGGCCCGCGGCCTGGAGATCTCGGAGCCGGTCCAGTACACCCCGGACGACGGCGCCACGTTCATGCACTTCCAGGACCCGGACGGCAACGGCTGGGCGGTGCAGGAGTACCGGCGGCGGGCGTCGGAGCCGCTGCACGAGCTGCTGGCGAACCAGAAGCGGCAGCGGGAGGCCTGAGGGGCGGGGTGCGGTCCGACCGGTCAGGAATCGAGAAGCGGCACGCGCGGGCCGCCCGTAGCGTCGCGGTCATGACCTCCATCGCACGCGTCACCCTCGAAGTGGCCGACCCCGCCGCCGCCGAACGCTTCTACGCCACCGCCTTCGGCCTGGACGGCCAGCTGGGCCTGCGGGCCTCCCAGGCGCCGACGACCGGCTTCCGCGGTTTCACGCTGTCCCTCGTGACCTCCCAGCCGGGCAACGTCGACGCCCTGGCCGAGGCGGCCGTGGCGGCCGGTGCCACGACGCTGAAGCCCCCCGCGAAGTCCCTGTGGGGCTACGGCGGCGTGGTGCAGGCCCCGGACGGCACGATCTGGCAGCTCGCCTCGTCGTCGAAGAAGGACACCGGCCCGGCCCGGCGGGAGTTCGACGAGATCGTGCTCCTGCTCGGCGTGGCGGACGTGAAGGCGTCCAAGCGGTTCTACGTCGAGCACGGCCTCGCCGTGGGGAAGAGCTTCGGCGGCAAGTACGTCGAGTTCGAGACCGGGCCGGGCCCCGTCAAGCTGTCGCTCTACAAGCGCAGCGGCCTGGCCAAGGTCGCCGGCGTCTCCCCCGACGGCACCGGCTCCCACCGCCTGGTCATCGGCGGCGACGCCGGGGCGTTCACGGACCCGGACGGTTTCGCGTGGGAGGCATCACCGCAGACGGCGTCGCTGTGACGGCCGGGGCCCGGACAGAGCCTTCGGAGGGGGCCGACGGTCCGCGACCGCCGGCCCCCTCCGCCGAGTCGGCGGGAAACCCGCCTCGGCCTGCCCTTACAGCGCCGGAAGGTTCTTCCGCAGCTCGAACGCCGTGACCTCGCTGCGGTACTCCTCCCACTCCTGCCGCTTGTTGCGCAGGAAGAAGTCGAACACGTGCTCGCCCAGGGTCTCGGCGACCAGGTCGCTGCGTTCCATCAGGGTCAGGGCCTCGCCCAGGTTCTGCGGGAGCGGCTCGATGCCCATCGCGCGGCGCTCCGCGTCGGACAGGGCCCAGACGTCGTCCTCCGCGCCCGGCGGGAGTTCGTAGCCCTCCTCGATGCCCTTGAGGCCGGCGGCCAGCAGGACGGCGTAGGCGAGGTAGGGGTTCGCACCGGAGTCGAGGGAGCGGACCTCGACGCGGGCCGAGCCGGTCTTGCCGGGCTTGTACATCGGGACCCGGACCAGCGCCGAGCGGTTGTTGTGGCCCCAGCAGATGTACGACGGCGCCTCGCCGCCCGCGCCCGCCGTGCGCTCCGCGCCGCCCCAGATGCGCTTGTAGGAGTTGACCCACTGGTTGGTGACCGCGGAGATCTCCGCCGCGTGCCGCAGCAGGCCCGCGATGAAGGAGCGGCCCACCTTGGAGAGCTGGTACTCCGAGCCCGACTCGTAGAACGCGTTGCGGTCGCCCTCGAAGAGGGAGAGGTGGGTGTGCATGCCGGAGCCCGGGTGCTCGGAGAACGGCTTCGGCATGAACGTGGCGTGGACGCCCTGCTCCAGCGCCACCTGCTTCATGACCAGGCGGAACGTCATGACGTTGTCGGCCGTGGAGAGCGCGTCGGCGTACCGGAGGTCGATCTCCTGCTGGCCGGGCGCGCCCTCGTGGTGGGAGAACTCGACCGAGATGCCCATCGACTCCAGCATCGTGATGGCCTGGCGGCGGAAGTCCATGCCGACGTTGGTCGGGGTGTGGTCGAAGTAGCCGGAGTTGTCGGCCGGGGTGGGGCGGGAGCCGTCCAGCGGGCGGTCCTTCAGCAGGAAGAACTCGATCTCCGGGTGCGTGTAGAACGTGAAGCCCAGGTCGGAGGCGCGGGCCAGGGCGCGCTTGAGCACGTAGCGCGGGTCGGCGAAGGACGGGGAGCCGTCCGGCATGAGGATGTCGCAGAACATGCGCGCCGTGCCCGGGGCCTCGGCGCGCCAGGGCAGGATCTGGAAGGTCGACGGGTCCGGCTTGGCGATCATGTCGGACTCGTAGACCCGGGCGAAGCCCTCGATCGCGGAGCCGTCGAAGCCGATGCCCTCGTCGAACGCCTGCTCCAGCTCGGCCGGGGCCACGGCGACGGACTTGAGGAAGCCCAGCACGTCCGTGAACCACAGGCGTACGAACCGGATGTCGCGCTCCTCCAACGTCCGGAGCACGAACTCCTGCTGCTTGTCCATCTTCCGCTTCCCCATCCTTGCTGGTCAGGCCGCCTGTCTTCCGTACCACGGGAGGCGGTCGGGCACCTGAGCATCCCACCACACCACCATTTCGTACGCGTTGCGGACCATGATCGCCCGACCCGCGGGGACCGGACGACCCGCGTACGGCGGGTGGACTGCTCTTCCGCCCATGGTGCCTGCTCGCGCCGACATCCGTAACGGCCGGTCCGCTTCGCTCCCCCGGCCCCTAAAGTTGCATCTCATATGCAACTTTAATTAGCGTGCGCGCAGTCGAGTCGTGAGGAGCCCCGATGCTGTCCGAGCAGTCCGCCGCCACCGTCCGCGCCACCCTGCCCGCCGTCGGCGCGGCCCTGGAGACGATCACCGAGCGCTTCTACGCCGGCCTGTTCGAGGCCCACCCCGCGTTGCTGCGCGACCTGTTCAACCGGGGCAACCAGGCCTCCGGCACCCAGCGGCAGGCGCTGGCCGGTTCCATCGCCGCCTTCGCCGCGCACCTGCTGGACCACCCGGAGCAGCGGCCGGACGCGATGCTGCACCGCATCGCCCACAAGCACGCCTCCCTGGGTGTCACCCCGGAGCAGTACGGCATCGTCCACGAGCACCTGTTCGCCGCCATCGCGGTCGTGCTCGGCGACGCCGTCACGCCCGAGGTCGCCGCCGCCTGGGACGAGGTCTACTGGCTGATGGCGAACGCGCTGATCGCCGTCGAGCAGCGGCTGCGCGAGGAGCGCGGCGGGCCGGCCTGGCGACCCTGGGAGGTCGTCGAGCGGGTCCCCGAGACCCCGGACGTCGTCACGTTCCGGGTGCGCCCCGCCGACGGCGGCCCCGTGCGGGACTTCCGCGCCGGGCAGTACGTCTCCGTGCGCGTCGCCCTCCCGGACGGCGCCCGGCAGATACGGCAGTACAGCCTCTCCGGGGCGCCGGGGCCCGACCTGCGGCAGATCAGCGTGAAGCGGGTGGACGGCGGCGGCGCCCCCGACGGCGAGGTCTCGCACCACCTGCACGCGCGCGTGCACGTGGGCGATGTCCTGGAGCTGTCCGAGGCCTACGGCGACCTGGTCCTGGACGCCGGCCCCGACACGCCCCTGCTGCTGGCCTCGGCGGGCATCGGCATCACCCCGATCACCGCGATGCTGGCCCATCTGGCCGACTCGGGGCACCGCGCCCCGGTCACCGTCGTGCACGGCGACCGCTCCCCCGCCACGCACGCCCTGCGCGCCGACCACGCCTCCTGGGCGGGCAAGCTGCCGGACGCGGCCGTGCACCTCTGGTACGAGCAGGACGCCCCGGCCGGCGCCCGCACCGGCCTGGTGGACCTCGCCGGGGTCCCCGTCGCCCCGGGCACGCGCGCGTACCTGTGCGGCCCGCTGCCGTTCATGCGGTCCGTCCGGGCCCGGCTGATCACCAAGGGCGTGGCCCCGGCCGACGTCCACTACGAGGTGTTCGGCCCGGACCTGTGGCTGGCGGGGCGGGACTGAGCCATCCGGGGGGGCCGGCCGTCCCTCGGGAGCCGGCGGCAGACGGGGGCCGGCCGCCACCCGGGTACCGGCCGCCACCCGGGTACCGGCCGCCATGCGGGAGCCGGCCGTCCGCGAAGGGCCTGCACCAGGGGGCCGTCCGCCGCCGACAATCCAGCCTCGCGGGAGGGCCGCCCGGGAGCCAGCCGCCCCCCGGGAGCCGACGGCCACCGAAGGACCCGTTGCCACCCGGGAGCCCGCCGCGGGGGAGCCACCCGGCAACCGGCGTCCGCCGAAGGGCCCGCCGGCACCAGGGGCCCGCCGCCACCACGGGGCCCCTTGCCACCACGGGGCCCCTTGCCACCACGGGGCCGTCCGCCTACAGAGGGCTCTCCGCCATGGGTCTTCCGCCACCAAGGGGCCGCCCGCCGCCGAGGAGCCGTCCCCCTGCCGCCACCAGAGGGCCCGCCCGCCCTCCTAGGGCCGGTCGCCCCGCGAGATCCCCAGGAGGAGCGTCCCGGTCGGTTCCGCCGCGATGTCCGCCACGGTGATCGGGTCCAGGGAGGCGAAGAAGGCCTCCTGGGCCCGGCGCAGGGCGCCGCGCAGGCGGCAGGCGGAGTTCAGGGGGCAGGGGGTCGGGCCCTCGCAGTCGACGACGTCGCCGTCGCCCTCGAAAGCGCGGACCACGGCGCCCACGGACGCCGCGCGGCCCCGCTCGGTGAGGGCGAGTCCGCCGCCGCGCCCGCGGCGGGCCGTCAGCAGCCCCCGGTGCTGCAGCTCGGCGACGACCTTCGCCAGGTGGGTGTACGGCACGCCCATGCCGTCCGCGACCTCCCGGGTCGTCGGACTCGACTCGCCCGCCACGGCGAGCCGCATCAGGACCCGCAGGGCCAGGTCGGTGGAGCGCAGCAGCCGCATGCGGGCAGCCTAGGTAAATGGGTATGGCCGGTTCAAATTATCCGGGTCGCGGCGGTCCGAAGCTGTCGGGCAGCTGTCGGTGCCGTATCGATTCGGCCCTTTCCCGCGGCCGCTCTACGAGGGCCCCCGCCTCCCCCATTACGATCAGGCCACCCGACCGTCCCACTTTTCCCGCGAAGGACACCTCATGGGCTCCGCCAAGAAGAGCAACACGGCACGCAAGGCGCGGATAGAGGAGATGCGGCGCGCCGAGCAGGCCCGTGAGCGCCGCAACCGGATCCTCACCATCGTGGCCAGCGTCGTGATCGTCGGCGGCCTGGTCGCCGGCGGCGTCGTGCTCGTGCGGTCCCAGGACGACGGCGGCAGCGGCACCGCGGCGAGCGACTCCTCGGGCAAGGGCAGGTTCGTCACCGGCAAGGACGGCGTGAAGACCTGGGAGGGCGAGCTCGCCCGTAACCACGTCGCCAAGGCCGTGAAGTACGCCACCCAGCCGCCGGTCGGCGGCGATCACAACCAGGTGTGGATGAACTGCAACGGCGACGTCTACACCAAGGAGATCAACAACACCAACGCGGTGCACTCGCTGGAGCACGGCGCGGTGTGGGTGACGTACAACGCCGCCGCGAAGAAGGCCGACGTCGACGCGCTCGCGGCGAAGGTGAAGAAGACGCCGTACACGCTGATGAGCCCGATGGACGACCAGAAGGACCCGATCATGCTCTCGGCGTGGGGGCACCAGCGCACCGTGACGGGCGCGGACGACCCGAACGTCGACAAGTTCTTCGAGAAGTTCGTCCAGGGCGAGCAGACCCCCGAGCCGGGTGCCGCCTGCACCAACGGGCTGTCGCAGTGAGGCAGGTCGGTCTGGTCGCCGGGGCCGCGGCGACGGCGCTCGTCGCGGCCGGTGCGATCACCTACGCCGTCGCCGGGGACGACGGCGGCACCACCACCCCCTCCGCCGCGTCCGCGGACGCCGGGTTCGCGCGTGACATGGCGGTGCACCACCAGCAGGCCGTGGAGATGTCGTACATCGTGCGCGACCGCACGAAGGACGAGGAGGTCCGGCGTCTCGCCTACGACATCGCGCAGACCCAGGCCAACCAGCGCGGCATGATGCTGGGCTGGCTCGACCTGTGGGGCCTGCCCAAGGTGTCCTCCGAGCCGCCGATGACCTGGATGGACATGGGCGCGACGGCCTCCGGCAAGGACGGCGCGCTGATGCCGGGCATGGCGACGAACACCGAGATGAAGAAGCTCGGCGAGCTCAGCGGCAAGCAGGCCGAGGTCTTCTACCTGCAGCTGATGACCGACCATCACCGGGGCGGCATCCACATGGCGCAGGGCTGTGTGGACAAGTGCACGGTCGGGGTGGAGAAGCGGCTCGCGCAGGGCATGGTGGACGCGCAGCAGTCGGAGATCGCCCTGATGGCGGACCTGCTCACGGCACGCGGCGCCGAGCCCCGGTCGTAGGGCGCAAGCCCCGCTTCGCCCTTCCGTGTGCCCTGAAGGGTGGTGTGGGATGGCCCACACCACCCCATTGTGTCGCTCTGACGATTACACTGAGCCTCGTGCCTCAACTACGTCTCGCCCTGAACCAGATCGACTCGAGCGTCGGCGACCTCGCCCAGAACGCCGAGGCGATCGTCCGCTGGACCCGGCACTCCGCCGAGCAGGGAGCGCATCTCGTGGCGTTCCCGGAGATGGCGCTGACCGGGTACCCCGTCGAGGACCTGGCCCTCAGGTCGTCCTTCGTGGAGGCCTCCCGGGCGGCGCTGCGCACGCTCGCCGCCCGGCTGGCCGACGAGGGCCTCGGCCGGCTGCCGGTGATCGTCGGCTATCTCGACCGCAGCGAGACCGCCCAGCCGAAGTACGGCCAGCCCGCCGGCGCGCCGCAGAACGCGGGGGCGGTGCTCCACGGCGGCGAGGTGGTCCTCACCTACGCCAAGCACCACCTGCCCAACTACGGCGTCTTCGACGAGTTCCGCTACTTCGTGCCCGGCGACAGCATGCCGGTGCTGCGCGTGCACGGGGTGGACGTCGCCCTGGCCATCTGCGAGGACCTCTGGCAGGACGGCGGCCGCGTCCCCGCCGCCCGTTCGGCGCAGGCGGGCCTGCTGGTCTCCATCAACGCCTCCCCCTACGAGCGCAACAAGGACGACACGCGTCTGGAGCTGGTGCGCAAGCGGGCCCAGGAGGCCGGCTGCACCACGGCGTACCTGGCCATGATCGGCGGCCAGGACGAGCTGGTCTTCGACGGCGACTCGATCGTCGTCGACCGGGACGGCGAGGTCGTGGCGCGGGCCCCGCAGTTCGCCGAGGGCTGCGTGGTCCTGGACCTGGACCTGCCCGCGGCGGCCGCCGACGCCCCGACGGGCGTGGTCGACGACGGTCTGCGCATCGACCGCGTGGTGCTGTCGGAGGAGCCGCTGCCCGCCTACGAGCCCGAGCTGACGGGCGGCTACGCGGACCGCCTGGACGACGACGAGGAGGTGTACTCGGCGCTGGTCGTGGGCCTGCGGGCGTACGTCGCGAAGAACGGCTTCTCGTCGGTCCTGATCGGCCTGTCCGGCGGCATCGACTCGGCCCTGGTCGCGGCGATCGCCTGCGACGCGCTCGGCGCGGAGAACGTGTACGGCGTGTCGATGCCGTCGAAGTACTCCTCGGACCACTCCAAGGACGACGCGGCCGAGCTGGCCCGCCGCACGGGCCTGAACTACCGCACGGTCGCGATCGAGCCGATGTTCGACGCCTACATGGGCTCGCTGGGCCTGACGGGCCTGGCGGAGGAGAACCTCCAGTCGCGCCTGCGCGGCACGCTGCTGATGGCGATCTCCAACCAGGAGGGCCACATCGTCCTCGCCCCCGGCAACAAGTCGGAGCTGGCGGTCGGCTACTCCACGCTCTACGGCGACTCCGTCGGCGCCTACGGCCCCATCAAGGACGTGTACAAGACGTCGGTCTTCCGGCTGGCGGAGTGGCGCAACCGGGCGGCCCGGGAGCGCGGCCAGACCCCTCCGATCCCCGAGAACTCCCTCACCAAGCCGCCGAGCGCGGAACTGCGCCCGGGACAGGTCGACACCGACTCGCTGCCCGATTACCCGGTGCTCGACGCGATCCTGGAGCTGTACGTCGACCGGGACCGCGGCGCGGACGAGATCGTCGCGGCCGGCTACGACCGGGAGCTGGTCGTGAAGACCCTGCGCATGGTCGACACGGCCGAGTACAAGCGGCGGCAGTACCCGCCGGGGACGAAGATCTCCCCGAAGGGCTTCGGCAAGGACCGGCGCCTGCCGATCACGAACGGCTGGCGCGAGTCGGTCTGAGGAGCGGGCGCGCGGGGGTGCTTGATAGGCAAGTGAATACTTGCCTATGCTGGGGTCGTGGCCGACGACGTCTTCAAAGCCTTGGCCGACCCCACCCGTCGCACCATCCTCGACGAGCTCGCGGAGAAGTCCGGGCAGACCCTGTTCGAGATCTGCTCGCGGCTGAGCATGAAGCACCGGCTCAGCCTCTCGCGGCAGGCGGTCTCCCAGCACCTCGCGATGCTGGAGGCCGCCGGGCTGGTCGAGACCCGGCGGGAGGGCCGCTACAAGTTCCACGACCTGAACACGGCCCCGCTCCGGCAGATCACCGAGCGATGGCCGGCGCCCGACTCCTCCCGAGCCGAAGAGAGCACCCCATGAAGATCCACCTGACCAGCGTCTTCGTCGACGACCAGGCCGAGGCCCTGCGCTTCTACACCGAGATCCTCGGCTTCGTGAAGAAGTACGACGTCCCCGTGGGCGAGCAGGACCGGTGGCTGACCGTGGTCTCCCCGGAGGAGCCGGGCGGCACCGAGCTGCTGCTGGAGCCCGCCGGCCACCCGGCGGTCAAGCCCTACCGCGACGCCCTGGCCGCCGACGGCATCCCGCTGATGCAGTTCGCCGTCGCCGACGTGCACGCCGAGTACGAGCGCCTGCGCGCCCTCGGCGTCCACTTCACCCAGGAGCCCTTGGAGATGGGCCCCGTCACCACCGCCGTCTTCGACGACACCTGCGGCAACCTCATCCAGATCGCGACGCAGCCGGAGTAGTCCCCGCGCCCCGGGCCCGGAAGGGGAACAGCCCCGCCGACGGGGGAAGATCGGCGGGGCTGTGTGGTACCGCAGTGGCTCAGTGGACGGAGTGCTCCTCCTGCGGGAACGTTCCGCCGACCACGTCCTCGGCGAAGGCCTTCGCCGCGTTCCCCATGACCTCACGCAGGTTCGCGTACTGCTTCACGAACTTCGGCACGCGGCCGCCGGTCAGGCCCAGCATGTCGGTCCACACCAGCACCTGCGCGTCCGTCTCGGAGCCCGCCCCGATCCCCACGGTCGGGATGTGCAGCACGCGCGTCACCTCGGCCGCGAGCTCGGCGGGAACCAGCTCCAGGACGACGGCGAACGCGCCCGCGTCCTGCACCGCCTTGGCGTCCCGCAGCAGCTGCTGGGCCGCCTCCTCGCCCCGGCCCTGCACGCGGTAGCCCATCGCGTTGACGGACTGCGGGGTCAGCCCGATGTGCGCCATGACCGGGATGCCGGACTCGACGAGCAGCCGGATCTGCTCGTGCGACCGCTCGCCCCCTTCCAGCTTCACGGCCTGCACGCCCGCCTCCTTCACCAGCCGGGTCGCCGAGCGCAGCGCCTGCACCGGACCCTCCTGGTAGGAACCGAAGGGCAGGTCGCCGACGATCAGGGCACGGGAGGTGCCCCGTACGACCGCCGCCGACAGCATGGTCATCTCGTCGAGGGTGACGGGCACGGTGGTCTCGTACCCCAGGTGGCAGTTGCCCGCCGAGTCGCCGACGAGCATGACCGGGATGCCGGCCTCGTCGAAGACGGACGCGGTCATCGCGTCGTAGGCGGTGAGCATGGGCCACTTCTCGCCGCGCTCCTTGGCGGCGGCGATGTCGCGCACGGTGATGCGGCGGGTGCCCTTGCCCCCGTACAGCGTCTTGCCGCCGTCGGAGGCCTTGTGAGCAGTCTGGGCAGCCGGAAGCTGCGTCATTGCACGGCTCCTAACACGTCATCTCGAGGCGCCCTGACGGCGTCCCCGGACCACGTCCATGGTGGCACCTCGTGCCATCGAGGGCTAGGGGAGCCCCTGTGAGTTCCGCCCGGACCGGACACCCGGCGCCCGTAAGAACTCGGTAAGAGGATCCGATACGAGACGGTCTCGTATCGTAAAGGGCCTACGCTCGACGGCATGACCACACCTGCCGACGGCGCCGCCCCCACCGGCCGCCGCATACCGGAAGCGGTGCACCGGCGCCGCTGGGCGATCCTCGGCGTGCTGATGCTGAGCCTGCTGATCGTCGTCCTGGACAACTCGATCCTCAACGTCGCCATCAAGACGATCTCCACTCCCGCCCCGACCGGCCTCGGGGCCACGCAGAGCGAGCTGGAGTGGGCGATCAACGCCTACACCCTGGTCTTCGCCGGGCTGCTGTTCACCGCCGGACTGCTCGGCGACCGGCTGGGCCGTAAAAAGGTGCTGCTCGGCGGCCTCGTCGTGTTCGGCGTCGGCTCGGCGTTCGCCGCGTTCTCCGGCTCGCCGGGCGAGCTCGTCACCTTCCGGGCCGTGATGGGCCTGGGCGCCGCGTTCGTGATGCCGGCCACCCTCGCCGTCCTGATGCACGTCTTCGAACGCGACGAGCAGCCCAAGGCCATCGGCATCTGGGCGGGCGGCGTCGGTCTCGCCATCGCCATCGGCCCGATCACCGGCGGCATCCTGCTCGACCACTTCTGGTGGGGCTCGGTCTTCCTCATCAACGTGCCGATCGTGCTGCTCGCCCTCGCCCTGATGCTGTGGCTGGTCCCCGACTCCCGCGACCCGAAGCCGGGCCGGCTCGACCCGGTCGGCGTGGTCCTGTCGGTCGTCGGCCTGGTCCTGCTCGTCTACGGCATCATCAAGGGCGGCCAGCTCGCCGACTTCACCGACGGCACGGTGCTGGCGACGATCGGTGCCGGTCTCGCCGTGCTCGTCGCCTTCGTGGTGTTCGAGAAGCGCAGCGCCCACCCGTCCATCGACGTCACGTACTTCGGGAACAAGGTCTTCTCGGCCGCCATCGCCGCCATCGCGCTGGTGTTCTTCGCACTCATGGGCGTGACGTTCTTCTCCGTCTTCTACACCCAGAGCGTGCGCGGCTACTCGCCGCTGGAGACCGGCCTGCTGATGCTGCCGCTGGCCGCCGCCCAGATGATCTTCGCGCCGCGCGCCCGGCTGCTGGTCGACCGGTTCGGCAACAGGGCCACCACGACGGCGGGCCTGCTGGTCATCGCCGCCATGCTGGCCGCCTTCGCCACCCTGGACGCCGACACCCCCATCTGGGTCCTGGAGGTCGTCTTCTTCCTGATGGGCACGGGCATGGCGCACATCATGACGCCGGTCAGCGTCGTCATCATGCAGGCCCTGCCCCGCGAGAAGGCCGGCTCGGCCTCCGCGCTCAGCAACACCTTCCGGCAGGTCGGCGGCGCCCTCGGAATCGCCGTGCTCGGCTCGGTGCTGTCGACGGCGTACCGCACGGGCATCGAGGACAGGCTCGGCGCCCTGCCGCCCGGCCTGAGGCACACCGCGGGCGAGTCCATCGAGGCGACCCTCGGCGTCGCGGCGCGGCTCGGCCCGCGGGGCCGGGACCTGATCGCCCCGGCCCACGACGCGTTCCTGCACGCGATGCACGTCACCGCCCTGTGGGGCGCGGGCGTGGCGCTGGCCGGCGCGGTGGTCGTGGCGCTGTTCCTGCCCGGCAGGCAGCCGGCCGGGCAGACGGGCGAGGAGCAGCGGGAGTTGACGGGCGCACGGCCGTAGGGCTGCGAGAATCGGTCCACCCCGGTCAGGAAGGACGCAGCGACGTGAGCCTCGCCGAACGGCAGCCCCGGCACGACGGCCCCCCGAGGGGCCGCCCCAGAAGCGAGGCCGTCGAGCGCGCCATCATCGAGGGCGTGATGAAGCTCCTGGAGGAGGGCGTGCCGCTGGCGGAGCTGTCCATCGAGCGCGTGGCCCGGACCGCCGGGGTGGGCAAGGCCACCATCTACCGCCGCTGGAGCGGCAAGGAGGAGCTCTTCGTCGACGTCGTGCGCGCCGCCGAGCCCTCCGACCCACCGCTGCCCGGCACGTCCATGCGCGACGACCTCGTGGTGCTGCTGGAGCAGATGCGCCGGCGCGGGCTCGCCAAGCGCTCGTCGGCGATCCTGCACAGCGTGCACGCCCAGATGAAGAGCAGCCCCAAGATCTGGGCGGCCTACCACGCCATCGTCGTCGAACCGCGCCGCCGCCTGGGCCTGGAGGTCCTGCGCCGGGGCCAGGAGAACGGCGAACTGCGCACGGACGTCGACCTGGAGCTGCTGAGCGACCTGTTCGTCGGCCCGCTGCTGGTGCGCTCCGTGCTGCACGCGGACGCCGACCTGCCGGAGGGCCTCGCCGAACAGGTCGTCGACACGCTGCTGCAGGGCCTCGGCCCGACGGGCTCACCCCCCGTCAGTTCCGCGTGAGGGCGGCCCCAGTGTGCGCGTTTCGTCACAGAGCGCGCTTTCGTCGGCCGCGGCCGGAACTCGGCGGACGGGCTCGAACGTCCTCGCCCCCGTACGGCCGTCGCGGGACGGCGGGAACGGAACGGATCATCCCCTAGGGTCGTAAGGACACGGGGGGCGATGGTGTGCACGGCAGGTAGTGAGGCGACGGTATGGCGCAGCAGGCGTACATGACGGAGACGGACAACGGCGGCTCGGGGCCCGAGCACCGCGGAACCCGGCTTCGGCGCCTGTTCGACCGGCTGGTGAGCGGCTGGCGGGGCGATCCGAGAATGTGGCGGCGCGGCCTGGTGGTGGCCGGTTGCGCGGTGCTGCTGGCCGTCGTCATGCTGCTGCACGCGCAGATCCCCAACGCCATCGGCAACCTGGGCAGCCTCATCGAGACGTTCCTGCCCTGGCTCGGGCTGTTCGTGCCGGTGTTGCTCCTGCTGGCGCTGGTGCGCAGGTCCGCGACGGCGCTGATCGCGGTGCTCGCGCCGACCGTGGTCTGGTTCAACCTCTTCGGCGGGCAGCTCAGCGACAAGACCGCCGGCGGCGGCGACCTCACCGTGGTCACGCACAACGTCAACGCCGAGAACCCGGACCCGTCCGGCACCGCCCGTGACGTGGCCGCCTCCGGCGCGGACGTGCTGGCCCTGGAGGAGCTGTCCCCGGCCGCGGTGCCGACGTACGAGAAGGCGCTGGCGTCGACGTACCGCTACCACGCGGTGGAGGGCACGGTCGGCGTGTGGAGCAAGTACCCGCTGAGCGGCGTCCGGGCCGTCGACCTCGACATGGGCTGGACGCGGGCGATGCGCGCCACCGTGACCGCCCCGACCGGGCAGGTCGCCGTCTACGTCGCCCATCTGCCGTCGGTGCGCGTGAAGATGGAGGCCGGCTTCACGGCGCGGCAGCGCGACCGCAGCGCCGACTACCTGGGCGAGGCCATCGCGCACGAACCGCTGCCGGACGTCGTGCTGCTCGGCGACCTGAACGGCACGATGAACGACCGCGCCCTCAACGCCGTGACCTCCCAGATGCGTTCCACGCAGGGCGCGGTGGGCAGCGGCTTCGGCTTCAGCTGGCCGGCGTCGTTCCCGATGGCGCGCATCGACCAGATCATGGTCAGGGGTCTCGAACCGCAGAGCTCGTGGACCCTGCCGCAGACCGGAAGCGACCATCTGCCCGTCGCCGCCCGTGTGAGGGTCACCACAAGCGGTTCCTGAAAACCGCAGGTCAGAAGCTTCTCGACGCGTTTTCGCAACGTCGGCTTCACCTGGCGGAATTTCGCGCCTGCGAGACTTTGTTCCGTACTTGAACATACGACGTACGGATCACTCGGCAAGTCTCGAAAGGTTCTTCATGCCCCTGGCCCTGCTCGCCCTCGCCGTGGGTGCCTTCGGCATCGGCACCACCGAGTTCGTGATGATGGGGCTGCTGCCCGATGTCGCGGACGACCTGGGCATCTCCATACCCGCCGCCGGCCACCTGGTGTCGGCGTACGCCCTCGGCGTCGTCATCGGCGCCCCCCTGCTGGCCGCGGTCACCTCCCGGATGTCCCGCCGCACGGTCCTGATCGGGCTGATGGGGCTGTTCGTCGCGGGCAACGCCCTGTCGGCCCTCGCGCCCGACAACGGCTGGCTGCTGGCCGCCCGGTTCCTGAGCGGGCTGCCGCACGGCGCCTTCTTCGGCGTGGGCGCCGTCGTGGCCACGGACATGGTCGCCCCCGAACGCAAGGCCCGCTCGGTCTCGCTGATGTTCCTCGGCCTGACGGTCGCGAACGTCGCGGGTGTGCCGGTCGCGACCCTCATGGGCCAGCACCTCGGCTGGCGGGCGACCTTCCTCGGGGTCAGCGCCATCGGCCTGGCGGCCATCGCCGCGCTCGCCCTGCTCATCCCGCACGACCACCGGCACGCCACCGCCCAGGGCCTGCGCGGCGAACTCGCCGCCCTGCGCTCGGTCCCGGTCTGGCTGTCGCTCGGCACCACCGTCGCGGGCTTCGGCGCCCTGTTCGCCACCTACAGCTACATCACGCCCATGCTCACGGACGCCGCCGGCTACGCCGGGGCCAGCGTGACCCTGCTGCTGGCGTTGTTCGGCGTCGGCGCGACCGCGGGCAACCTGCTCGGCGGCCGGCTGGCCGACCACTCCCTGCGCGGCACGCTGTTCGGCGGCCTGGCCTCGCTGGTGGTGGTCCTGGCGCTGTTCCCGCTGCTGATGCGCACGCAGCTCACCGCCGCACTCGCGGTGACCGTGCTCGGCATGGCGGCCTTCGCCACCGGCTCCCCGCTGCAGCTGATGGTCATGGAGAAGGCCTCCTCCGCCCCCTCGCTGGCCTCCTCGGCCAACCAGGCCGCCTTCAACCTGGCCAACGCCGGCGGCGCCTGGATCGGCGGCCTGGCCCTGGCCGCCGGCTTCGGGGCCACCTCCCCCGCCCTGGCCGGCGCGGCCCTGGCCGTCCTCGGTCTCGGGGTGGCGTCGCTGGCCGCCGTGGTGGACCGGCGCCGGGCCCCGGTCGCCGGGCGCGAGCGGATCGTGGCCGGCCACGTCCCCCGGGAAGCCGAGGCGGTACGCCACTGACGGTTCCCGGCGCACGGCGGCGGGTGGGTCCGGACCCACCCGCCGCCGTCGCGTCCGCCGCCGCGGGCCGCCGGGGACGGGCTGTCGGCCGTCTGTCGGTGTTTTGTCGGTGGCGGCTGGCACCGTCGGGGGCATGACGCGAATCGACAAGAACACCGGCGGCGCCGCTGTGACCGTGCGGGGGCTGGTGAAGCACTACGGCGAGACCAAGGCGCTGGACGGGGTCGACCTGGAGGTGCGGGAGGGCACCGTGATGGGCGTCCTCGGGCCGAACGGGGCCGGGAAGACGACCCTGGTACGGATCCTGTCCACCCTGCTCGCCCCCGACGCGGGCCGCGCCACCGTAGCCGGCTACGACGTCGTGCGGCAGCCCCGGCAGCTGCGGCGGGTGATCGGGCTCACGGGGCAGTACGCCTCCGTGGACGAGAAGCTCTCCGGCTGGGAGAACCTCTACATGATCGGGCGGCTGCTCGACCTGCCCCGCAGGGACGCCCGCGGCCGGGCCGACGAGCTGCTGGAGCGCTTCTCGCTGACCGAGGCGGCCAAGCGGCCGGCGGCCACGTACTCCGGGGGCATGCGGCGCCGGCTGGACCTGGCGGCGTCCATGATCGGGCGGCCCGCCGTGCTCTTCCTGGACGAGCCGACCACCGGCCTCGACCCGCGCACCCGCAACGAGGTGTGGGACGAGGTCAAGCGCATGGTCGGCGACGGGGTCACCGTGCTGCTCACCACTCAGTACATGGAGGAGGCCGAGCAGCTCGCCACCGAGCTGACGGTCGTCGACCGCGGCCAGGTCATCGCCGGCGGCGCCATCGAGGAGCTGAAGGCGAAGGTCGGCGGCCGCGCGCTGCGGATCCGCCCGGCCGATCCGACGCAGCTGCGGTCCCTCGCCGGCGCCCTGGACGAGCTGGGGATCACCGGGCTCGCCACCACGACCGTGGACACCGACCGGGGTGACGTCCTCGTGCCGATCCTCAGCGACGAGCAGCTGACGGCCGTGGTCGGCGCGGTCACCGCGCGCGGCATCACGCTCTCCTCCATCACCACCGAACTGCCCAGCCTGGACGAGGTGTTCCTGTCCCTCACCGGCCACCGTGCCAGTGCCCCGCAGGACGCCATGCCCGCCGAAGACCTTCAGGAGGCCGCCGTATGAGCGCCGTCACCGTCCACGACGCCGCCACGGACGCCCGTATCCCGCTGCGCGGGCACCTGCGCCACACCGGGGCCCTGATCCGCCGCAACCTGCTGTGGATCCGCAAGGACCCGGAGTCGATGGCCGACGCCCTGCTGATGCCGGTCATCTTCACCCTGCTGTTCGTGTTCGTCTTCGGCGGCTCGATCGGGCAGGCCCTGGGCGGCGGGCAGGACCGGTACGTGCAGTACGTGATCCCCGGCATGATCGCGATGATGAGCATGACGCTGTCCCAGGGCGTGGGCACCGGCTTCAGCCAGGACTTCAACTCCGGGGTCATGGACCGCTTCCGGTCCCTGCCGATCGGGCGCGGTTCGGTGCTGTTCGCGAAGATCTCGGTGGAGCTGCTGCGGATGCTGTTCGCGACCGCCGTGCTGATGATCGTCGCCGTCGCGGTCGGGTTCGACATCACGAACTGGCCGGGGCTCCTGGCGACCGTGGCCCTGTCCACGGCGTTCGCCTCGTCCATCATGTGGGTGTTCCTCACCCTGGGCGTGGTCCTGAAGAACGCCCAGTCCGTGCAGGCGATGGGCTTCCTGGTGCTGTTCCCGCTCCAGTTCGGCTCGTCGATCTTCGCGCCGACGACGTCGATGCCGGGCTGGCTGCAGGCGTTCACCGACTACAACCCGCTGTCGACCCTGGCGGACGCCGCGCGCGGTCTGATGATCGGCGGGCCGGTCGCGCACGACCTGTGGGTGACGCTCGGCTGGTCGGTGGCGATCACGGCCGTGATGGCGCCGGTGGCGATCCACAAGTTCCGCACGAAGAACTGACCGGGCGGGACCGGATCCGCGTCACAGCAGGGCGGTGGCCTCCTGAAGCGAGAGGCCGCCGCCCTGCGCGTACGCGCTCTCGTAGGCAGCGTCGCCGAGCACCCTCCGGGCGTGCCGCTCCGCCTCCTCACGGGTCCGGCGCTCCTGGCGCTGGGCGACGTGGCGGGGTGGCAGCAGGGCGTCGGCGGCGCCGAGGCAGCGGGCCGCGTCGGCGGCGCGCCGCCCTGCCTCGTGGACGGACAGGGCGCGGGCAGCGACGGTCAGGAACACCGCCCGCATGTGGGGCGCGATGGCCTCGGACACCGGGTCCCCCGCCCGCTCCAGTGCCTTGCGGGTGCGGTCCAGACAGTCCTCGTACCGGCCGTCCTCGGCGTCCAGCCAGGCCTCGGAGCCGAGGATGAACGCGTCGAAGACGATGAAGTGGGAGATCGAGAAGTCCTCACGCAGTCGCCGCAGTTGGTCACGGGCCTCGCACGTGCGGCCGGTCATGCCGAGCCGGCCGGCGAGGAAGAGCCGGGCGGCGGGCATGGCCTCGCTGTGCGAGTTCTCGTGCTGGGCGATCACCTCGCGCAGCAGCCGTTCGCCGCGTTCGGTCTCCCCCGCCTCCAGCAGGGCCCCGCCGAGCCGGGCCGTCAGGACGGCCGCCTGGGCGCGGGCGCCGAGCTGCTCGGCGTGGGCGATGGCCAGCTCGTAGTCGGCGGCGGCCAGGGCGTGGTGGCCCCGGCGCTCATGGGCCTCGGCGCGGGCCGAGAAGGCCTCGGCGGTGCCCCAGGCGTCACCGAGGCGCCGGTAGATCTCCAGTGCCTCGTCGGCGTCGCGGGTGGCGTCGCCCGCCCAGTCGGTGCGGTTGGCCAGGAAGTTGGCGCGCATCTGCAGGCCGGAGGCGAGCTCCCAGTCGAAGCCCGGGGTCGCCCGGCAGGTGCGGATGGAGGCGTCCATGATGACGCGCAGCCGTTCCATGTCGCCGGTCAGCATCACGGCGAAGAACCACAGCAGTCCGGGGAGCCGGCAGTTCTGCGGCAGGCCGGGCTCGTAGGTCAGCGAGATGGCCCGCAGCTTCTGCTGGGAGCGCGGGTTCTGCCAGGCGTCCAGTTCGGTGTCCATGCAGGCGAGATGGGCCAGGTGGATCCCGCGCCGGGCCTCCCACAGGACCTCGCCGGCCATGGGGGGCGGGGCGTCGGTGCAGCGCTGCCAGACGGGGGCGGCCCGGCGGACGGGCTCGGCGAACGGGTCGGGGCCCAGCGCCATGACCTCACGGCACCAGTTGCGGGCCTCGATGCGCAGGTCGCGCATCTGCCAGTACCAGACCAGGGACAGGGCCAGGCACAGCGCCTCCTGCTCGTCGCGCCGGGCGACGGCGTGCCGCAGGGCGGTGCGCAGGTTCTCGTACTCCCGCTCCAGGCGGCGGATGGCGGCGAGCTGGTCCGGGCCGCGCAGCAACGGGTCGGTGGTGCGGGCGAGCTCGCGGAAGTACGTCAGGTGGGCCCGCTCGGCCTCGGCGCGCCGCCCGGACTCCTCCAGCCGCTCGGCGGCGTACTCGGCGACGGTCTCCAGCAGCCGGTAGCGCATCTCGCCGTCGGCCGGGTCGCCGGGCGGGTCGGCCACGACCAGGGAGCGGTCGACGAGCGAGCCGAGCGCCTCCAGGGCGACCGGCCCGCACACGGCCTCCGCCGCGGCCAGGTCGCAGCCGCCGGCGAACACCGAAAGGCGCCGCAGGACGTCCCGTTCGTCCTCGTCGAGCAGGTCCCAGGACCAGTCGACGACGGCTCTGAGGGTCTGCTGGCGGGGCAGCAGGGTGCGGCTGCCGGAGGTGAGGAGGCGGAAGCGGTCGTCGAGCCGGTCGGCGATCTGGCGGGGGGTGAGCATCCGCAGCCGGGCGGCGGCGAGTTCGATGGCCAGGGGCAGGCCGTCCAGGCGGCGGCAGATCTCGGCGCAGGCACCGGGGTCGTCCTCGACGCGGAAACCGGGCCGGGCCGCCGCACCGCGCTCGGCGAGCAGCCGCAGCGCGACCGGCTCGGGCAGGGGCTCCACGGGCCGCAGCAACTCGCCCGGGACGCCGAGGGGTTCGCGGCTGGTGGCGAGGACGGTCAGGCCCGGGCAGCGCTCCAGCAGTTCCTCGGTGAGGCGGGCCGCGGCGTCGGCGACGTGCTCGCAGTTGTCCAGGATGAGCAGCATGCCGGGGCGGGAGCAGTGCTCGGCGAGGCGTTCGACGGGGTCGTCGAGCCGGTCCGTGACGGCGGCCCGGATGCCCTCGGCGCCCGCGCCGTACAGGACGGTCTCGCGGGCGCCGACGGCGGTGAGCACGGCCTCCGGGACGGCGGCCGGGTCGTCGACCGGGGCGAGTTCGGCCAGCCACACCCCGCCGGGCAGGGTGTGCCGCACGCTCTCGGCGGCCTCCTGCGACAGGCGGGTCTTCCCGGCGCCGCCGGGGCCGAGCAGCGTGACCAGGCGGGCCGCCGCGAGATCGCCGCGGATGGTCTCGATGTCGGCCTCGCGGCCGATGAAGGAGGTCAGGCGGGCGCGCAGGTTGCCGGGGGCGGGGGCGGCCGGGGACGCCGTGGGCGTCGCCGCGGCGGCCGGGCCCGGGGCGGGGCGGGGGCCCTCGCCGTCCGGCGCGGCCAGCAACTCCTTGTGCAGGGCGCGCAGTTCCGGGCCGGGGTCGGTGCCCAGCCGGTCGGCGAGGAGCCGGCGTACCTCGTCGTAGGCGGCGAGGGCCTCGGCGGCGCGGCCGGCGTCGCGCAGGGCCCGCAGGCGCAGCGCCTGGAGGGATTCGTCCAGGGGGTGGCCGTCGCACAGGGCGGTCAGCTCCGGCAGCGCCTGTTCGGCCTGGCCGAGGGCGAGGGCGGCGCCGTGGCGGGCGCGCAGCACGTCCAGGCGGCGGGCGTCCCGGCGGGCCGCCTCGGCGGTGCGGTCGGGGAGGTCGGCGAGGACGGGGTCGCGCCACAGGGCGAGGGCGTCGTCGAGGACGACGGCGGCCTTGGCGGGGTCGCCGTCGGCCAGGGCGCGCAGCCCCTCACCGGCCAGCCGCTCGAAGCGGTGCAGGTCGACGTCGTCGGGCGCGGCGGTGAGCCGGTACCCGCCCTCGGCGGAGGCCACCTCGTCCGGCCCGAGCGCCCGCCGCAGCCGCCCGACCAGCGCCTGCAGCGCGCCCGCCGCGTCGGCGGGCGGATCACCGCCCCACACCTCGTCGACGAGCATCCCGGCGGGCACGGTGCGCCCCGCCCGCAGGGCGAGCACGGTCAGCAGCGCGCGCAACCGCGCCCCACCGACCGGTACGACCGTGCCGTCGGTGCGGATCGCCTGAGTGGTGCCGAGGATGCGGTAACGCACGGGTTCATTGTCTCCGGAGGCGTAAGGGCGGTCGCGACGGCCCGGCGGCGCGACGGGGGCGGGTGGAGCGGCCCCGGGGACCCACCCTTCCCGGAACGACCGGCCCGCGCGAGACGTTTTCCCCCTGCGCCCGGTACCGTCGGGCCGTCCCATCGCGTGTTCGAGAGTGCAGGGAGTCCCATGACCACCGTCACCAGCCGCCACAGTGAGCGGCGGATCAGTCCCGTCTTCGTCGGGATCCTGGCCGTGACGGCGGTCACGGGGTGGGCGACCTGGACCGGGTTCGCCGAGCAGCCCGGGGTCGCCGTGTTCCTGTTCGTGACGGCGGCCTGGATCGTCTCGCTCTGCCTGCACGAGTACGCGCACGCGCGCACGGCCCTGCACAGCGGCGACATCTCGGTCGGCGCGAAGGGCTATCTGACCCTGAACCCGCTGAAGTACACGCACGCGCTGCTCAGCATCGTGCTGCCGGTGATCTTCGTGATCATGGGCGGGATCGGCCTGCCCGGCGGAGCCGTGTTCATCGAGCGCGGGCGGATCCGGGAGCGCTGGAAGCACAGCCTGATCTCGGCGGCGGGCCCGCTGACGAACGTGCTGTTCGCGGTGGTGTGCACGGCCCCGTTCTGGCTGGACGCGCTGGACGGCGTGCCGAGCGACTTCCGCTTCGCGCTGGCGTTCCTGGCGCTGCTGCAGGTGACGGCCGCGCTGCTGAACTTCCTGCCGGTGCCCGGCCTGGACGGCTACGGCGTGATCGAGCCGTGGCTGTCGTACAACGTCCGGCGCCAGGTGGAGCCGTTCGCGCCGTTCGGCCTGCTGTTCGTGTTCGCGCTGCTGTGGCTGCCCGCGGTGAACGGCGTGTTCTTCGACGTGATCGACGCGATCCTGAAGTCGCTCGGCATCAGCGACTTCGAGACCTACTGCGGTCAGGAGCTGTACCGCTTCTGGCAGGGCTCGAACGAGTTCTGCTCGGCCGCGCCCTGAGGGCCCGGCCCGTGGTGGTTCAGCCCGTCGCGGACTTCTGCTGCCTGGCGCGCTTGAGGTAGTACCAGCACATGTTGGACGACAGGCCCGCCAGCAGCACCCACACGATCCCCAGGAAGCTGCCCCGCGTGAAGGACACGACGGCGGCGGCCACGGAGAGGACGCAGACGATCAGGGCGTAGAGGGCGAGGCGGGGCATGGCGGTGTGAGCTCCTGTCGGGGGACACTTCGGGCACTGCTGTGCCGTCCAGTGTCCCCCATCGGCTCACACGTCCGTGACCCGGAGCCCCGCGTGCGCCTTGTAGCGGCGGTTCACGGAGATCAGGTTCGCCACCAGCGACTCCACCTGGTGGGCGTTGCGCAGCCGCCCGGCGAAGATGCCGCGCATGCCCGGGATGCGTCCGGCGAGGGCCTGGACGATCTCCACGTCGGCGCGGACCTCGCCGAGCACCATCACATCGGTGTCGATCTCGTCGATCTCCGGGTCCTGCAGCAGCACGGCCGACAGGTGGTGGAAGGCGGCGGTGACCCGGGAGTCCGGCAGCAGGGCGGCGGCCTGTTCGGCGGCGCTGCCCTCCTCGGGCTTGAGGGCGTAGGCGCCCTTCTTGTCGAAGCCGAGCGGGTTGACGCAGTCGACGACGAGCTTGCCGGCCAGTTCCGCGCGCAGGGACTCCAGCGTCTTGCCGTGCCCGTCCCACGGTACGGCGACGATCACGATGTCGCTGCGGCGGGCGGTCTCGGCGTTGTCGGCGCCCTCGACGCCGTGGCCGATCTCCTCGGCCGCGGCCCGTGCGCGGTCGGCGGCCCGCGAGCCGATGATCACCTTCTGCCCGGCCTTGGCGAGCCGGTAGGCGAGGCCCTTGCCCTGCGGCCCGGTCCCGCCGAGCACCCCGACGACGAGTCCGGAGACGTCGGGCAGGTCCCAGGGGTCCTTGGCGGGGGCCTTCTGGGCGTTGTCGGAGGCAGCACTGTCGGTAGAGGTCATGGGCCCGACTCTACGACCGCGGTCCCGCCCCGACCGGCTCAGGTCAGCTCCGCCACCGGCACCCGCCGGAAGCCGATCGTCTCGTAGGCGCCGAAGTCGCCGGTCTCGTACAGCAGCCCCACGGTGTCCGGGTCGACGCGGACCAGGTCGGAGTAGGCCGCGGGCAGTCCGTCGACCGTGTGGGCCGGGCGCCAGGTGGTGCCGTCGTCGGTGGAGGCGCGGATCGTCATCACGGCGCGGAAGCCGGGGTCCGCGGGCCCGGAGTACAGCAGCAGGTCGGGGTCGCGGAGCTGCAGGACGCTCGCCTGGCACACGGGGGCGGGCAGGCCGGCCTGCGGACGGAAGGGCTTCACGAGCGTCTGCCCGCCGTCGGCGGAGTGGGCGTCGGCGCGGGTGCCGGGGGACGGGGAGTCGTTGCGGGTGTTGAAGTAGACGCGCCCGTCGGGCAGTTCGGCCGCGGTGGTCTCGTTGACGTTGACGTAGCCGTCGGGGTTGTCGTCGACGTAGCCGATCCGCCAGGTGGCGCCGGCGTCGTCGCTGAGCAGGCAGTGGCCGCCGTCGTACTTGCCCTCCGTGCCGTTGTCGGTACCGGTGGGCGGCAGGGAGTGGTTGGCGGGGACGACGACCCGTCCGGTGCTCAGCTGGATCGCGTGGCCGGGGGTGGTGGCGTACCAGCGCCACTGCGGCTTCTTGGTCTCCTGGGTGATCTCCCGCGGCGCCGACCACGTCAGGCCCTCGTCGTCGCTGTGCTGCACCCAGACGCGGCGTCCGTCCGCCGCGCTCACCGCGCCGCGCCGGATGGCGTCCTCGGTGGCCGCGGCGGCGTTGCGCACGTGCACCAGCAGGACGCGGCCGGTGTCCAGGACGACGGGGGCCGGGTTGCCGGCGAGGGCGTCGCCGTTGCGCGCGGCGACCTGGAGCGGGCCCCAGGTGCGGCCGCCGTCCGTGGAGCGCTTCAGCACGATGTCGATGTTCCCGAAGTCGTCCCGGGAGCCGACCCGGCCCTCGCAGAAGGCGAGCAGGGTGCCGCTGCCGGCGGCGACGACGGCGGGGATGCGGAAACTGGCGTATCCCTCCCGGCCGGCGCGGAAGGGGACGCTGGTCTCGGTCATCGGCGGGGCTCCTGTGGGTGTTCGACGGCGGAAAGCGTGACCGGGCCGCCTACCCAGGCCGGGCGAATGCGCGGTGAACTCCACGTCACGACTGGCCGGTTCGGGCAGGATGCGTGCCCATGGACGCGGTACGGGTGGCACTGCTGCGGGAAGTCCTCGCCGGGACGGAGTGGCTGGGCGCCACACGGCGGTTCGCCAGGGCTCTGCGCGGGTCGGTGGTGTCGCACGGGGGCGGGCTGCTGCTCGTCGGCACGCCCGCCTACGAGCCGTGGCATCTCGCCGCGCACCTGGTGGACGAGGCCGCGTGGTCGGGTACGCCGGAGCTGGCTCCGACGCTGGTACGGCACGACGCGCGCCCCTCGGATCCGGCGCACCTGGCGGTGGGGCTCGGCCGGCTGGAGGCGGCCCGGCGGGGCGAGACGCTGCTGGTGGTGTCACCCGAGGGCCCGGCCGTCCCCCTGCTCGAACGGGTGTCGGACGCCCGGCGGGCCGGGGCGACGGTGCTGGCCCTCGGCCCCGACCGGGGCGAGCTGCCGGCCATGGCGCACGAGGCCCTGGCCGTCCCCGCCGGTTCGGAGCTGGACCTGGACACGGTCCAGCACCTGGTCAGCGCGGCGGCGGGCGAGAACGCGCTCCCGACACCACGGGGGCGACGCCGCTTCCGCGACCGGGTCTCCCGCCTGGCGGAACACCTGACGGCCCCACCACCGGCCCGCTGGTAGACGGCACGGGTCCCAGCCGGAGGTGAACCGGCCGGACGTGAAACCGACCGGAGGCAGACCAGCCGAAGGCAGACCAGCCGGAGGCAGACCGGCCGAAGGCAGACCAGCCGAAGGCAGACCAGCCGAAGGCAGACCAGCCGGAGGCGAACCGGCCGAAGGCAGACCGGCCGGAGCCCACCGGGGCCGGCCCGGGGGCGTCCCGTCGCGGTCCGTCCCTCTGTCCCCGACGTGGCCACAACGCGACGCCCGGAGCCGATCGGCCGCGGGCGTCGTGCCGGGTGCTTCTCGGTTCAGCTCTCCTCGCGGCCGCCCGCGGGGGCGTCGTGCCACTTGGGGTCGTTCTCCCACTGGAGGTTGCGCTCGCGGGCGGTCTCCATCGCGTGCTCGGCCTCCGTGCGGCTCGCGTAGGGGCCGAAGCGGTCCTTGCCCGGGCACTCGGGTCCTTCCTCGACCTTCTTGTGCTCCAGGCAGTAGAACCACTCGCCCGGCTTGCCGACCGTCCGCTTCTTGAACAGGGCCATGACCAGCTCCTCTCGCCATCGACATGTTCCCCCATGGCCGCTGGTTAGACTCGCTGGCATGTCTGGCCAGTCGCTGCTCGTCCCGGGGGAGCTGTCCCCCACCCGTTCCGTGCCCGGAAACATCCGCCGGCCCGAGTACGTCGGCAAGCCCGCGCCGACGCCGTACACCGGACCGGAGGTGCAGACGCCCGAGACGATCGAGGCGATGCGGCGCGCCGGCCGGATCGCCGCCCGGGCGATGGCGGAGGCGGCCGCGCTGATCGCCCCCGGGGTGACCACGGACGAACTGGACAAGGTGGCGCACGAGTACATGTGCGACCACGGCGCCTACCCCTCCACGCTGGGCTATCGGGGTTTCCCGAAGTCGCTGTGCACCAGCGTCAACGAGGTCATCTGCCACGGCATCCCGGACTCCACCGTGCTGCGCGACGGGGACATCGTCAATCTGGACGTGACGGCGTACATCGGCGGTGTGCACGGCGACAACAACGCCACCTACCTCGTGGGTGACGTCGACGAGGAGTCGCGGCTGCTCGTGGAGCGGACCCGGGAGTCCCTGAACCGGGCGATCAAGGCGGTCAAGCCGGGCCGGCAGATCAACGTCATCGGCCGGGTGATCGAGTCGTACGCCAAGCGCTTCGGCTACGGGGTCGTCCGGGACTTCACGGGGCACGGCATCAGCTCGTCGTTCCACTCGGGCCTGATCATCCCGCACTACGACAGCCCGCACGCGACGACCGTGATGCAGCCCGGCATGACCTTCACGATCGAGCCGATGCTGACGCTCGGCACGCACGAGTACGACATGTGGGACGACGGCTGGACGGTCGTGACGAAGGACCGCAAGCGGACGGCCCAGTTCGAGCACACGCTGGTGGTGACCGACTCGGGCGCGGAGATCCTCACGCTGCCCTAGCTCCCCGGTCCGTCCGGGACTCCCCCGTGGACCTCGCATCCCGCCCACGGCCCGCCCTCCCTCAGGGGGCGGGCCGTTTCCGTGCCCGCGCGGGTTTTTTCCGACAAGCCGTCGGGAAGTTTACCGACAACCGGTCGGCAAGGCATTGACTTAGGTAAGGCTAACCATAGAAAGTGGGCCCATGGAATCCTTCTCGACCCTCATCCGGACGGCCTCCCGCGAGCAGCACGAGGAGGTCAGGGGCTCGACCTTCCTGAGTGACCTGCTGGGGCACAAACTGGGGGTCGACGCGTTCGCGCGCTACACGGAACAGCTGTGGTTCGTGTACGGGGCGCTGGAGTCCGCCGCGGAGCGGCTGGCCGGGGACCCGGTGGCGGGCCCCTTCGTCCGCCCGGAGCTGTTCCGCCGGGCGGCGCTGGAGCAGGACCTGGAGTATCTGCGCGGTCCCGGCTGGCGCGCGCGGGCCGACGCGCTGCCGGCCACGCTGGAGTACGCCGGGCGGATCACCGAGTGCGCCCGCGACTGGCCGGCGGGCTACATCGCCCACCACTACACCCGCTACCTCGGCGACCTCTCCGGCGGGCAGATCATCCGTGACACGGCCGAGAAGACATGGGGCTTCCCGAAGAAGGGCGACGGGGTCCGCTTCTACGTCTTCGAGGAGATCCCCAACCCGGCCGCCTTCAAGCGGACCTACTGGGAGCTGCTGGACGCGGTGCCCGGCGACGAGCTGGAGCGGCAGCGGATCGTGGCCGAGTGCAAGCGGGCCTACGGGCTGAACAACGCGATGTTCGTGGCGCTGGGCGAGGAGTTCCCGCTGTCGGCGTGAGGGCCCGGGACGACGGGCGGGGCCCCTCGCACGCGGCGAGGGGCCCCGGATCCGTCTCGGGTGGAGCGCCGGTCCCGGCTCAGATGTCGAACGGACCGTTGTGGCAGACGGCGCCGCCCCACTCGATCTCGGCGGTCTCGGCCTCCAGCTCACCGAAGTACGGGCTGCACGCCACGTGGTGGCCGCGGCCGTCGCGGTGGTCCCGGCCGTCGTCGTCGCCGGCGGCGGCGGTCGCCGCGCCGGTGGCGGTGACGGCGACGGTCAGGGCGGCTACGGCCAGAGCGGATCGAATGCGCATGAGATTCCTCTCGCGGTGGTGCTTGGTCACGCCCAGAGGTCCCCGTTCACCACCGCGCACACACGCTGTTCCACCCGTACGGCCGCGCGCCGCCCGAGTCAGCGTTCGAGATGCACCCGGCCGCCGACCTCCGTCCAGCCGCCCGGCTGGGGCGCGGTGAGGATCTGGGAACCCGCCCCCTGGGTGATGTTGAGGGCCCGGCCCAGCCGGTCGGTGAGCAGCAGGGCCGCCGCCCCCGTCGCCTCGTCCTCGTCGATGCCGTCGCCCCGGCCGGGGAAGGCCCGGGCCCGGACCCGCCCGGCGGGCTCGTCCTCCCACGCCCAGGCGTACACCCACTCCCCCGGCGGCGGCACGGGCAGGCCGTCGACCTCGGCGGCGCTGCCGTACTGCCGCAGGGTGCGCGGCGGCACCCAGTCCGCCCGCGCCTCGATCCAGCAGAACTCCCCGTCCTGCCGGGCCCCGACCACCCCGGCCGGCGTCACCAGCTCGGGCACGTCGAGCAGCCAGGCCGAGCCGACGCAGGGGTGCCCGGCGAAGGGCAGCCGCAGGGTCGGCGTGTAGATGTCGATCACGCCCCGCTCGGGGTCGTCGACGAACACGGTCTCGCTGAACCCGAGCTTCGCGGCGAACGCCTGACGGTCGCTCGGGCCGGGCAGCACGGACCCCTCCCGCACGACACCGAGCTCGTTGCCGTATCCACCGTTCGGCCCGCAGAAGACGCGGAGCACGTCGTAGTCAGTCACGGGGGCATTCAAGCACCGGCGGGGCGGGCGGCGGACCGCCCCGCCCCGGCCGGCGCCCCGCGCCTGCGCCCTACGCCTGCGGGCGCCGCCTGCGCACCGCCAGGACGGCACCGGCGCCCGCGACGACGGCCGCCGCAGCGGCCGCGCCCAGGGGGCCGGCCGGGACGGAGGAACCGGTGCTCGCGAGGCCGCCCGTCACGGCGCCCGTGGTGGTGCCGCCCGTGGTCGAGCCGGCGCCGCCGGCCGTCCCCGCGCCGCCGGTGGTGCCGGTGCCGCCGGACGTGCCGCCGTCGCCGCCGGGGAGCTGGGCGTCGTCCGTGAGGGCCACCGTCAGGTCGACCGGGTCGAGCCGGGTGCCCGCGGTGTAGAAGTCGCCGAAGGCCTCGGCCCCGGCCTCGGTGAGGGTGGCGGTGACGTCGTCGAGCGTGATGACGTCGTCCTCGGGGACCAGGTCGGACGCGTCGGTCTTCAGCTCCGCGAGCACCACGTCCCGCGACTGCTCGCCGAGGCTGGTGACGTCGGCGGTGAGGCGGCCGGTGCCGTCGTCGAGGGTGGCCGTCAGGCCGGCGAGGGTCAGGTCCAGGCCGTAGCGGCCGTCGCTCTCGTGGCCCTTGAAGGTCACGCTGCCCTCGAAGGACGCGGAGAGGGTCCCGGCGTCCGTGTCGTACCTGCCGGTCGCGCCCGGGAAGGTGAAGGGGCCGTTGCCGGACGCCTGCGTGGCGCCGCCGGAGGCCGTGATCCGTCCGTGGGCGACGGGGCCGACGACGTACGTGCGGAAGGACTCCTTCACGCCCCAGCCGAGCCTGCCGTCGGCTATCTCGCCCCGGGCCGACGGGGCGGAGGCGCCGTCCGAGGGGGCACCGGCCGCGGGGCTGCTCGGGACCGGGGACGGGGAGGCCGGCGGGGACGCCGGGCCGGGGGACGTGGTCGCCGGCTGCGACGGGGTGGAGGTGGGTGTGGCGGTGGGGGTGGGGGTGGGGGTGGGGGTGGGCGTGGGTGTCGGGCTGGGGGACGCGGGCGGGGTCTTCTGCACCACCGTCAGGGGGTCGCCCGCCGCGCCCTCGTAGCCCGCGCTGCCGAAGACGTCCGCCGCCTCCTTGGTCAGCGTGGTGGCCATGTCCTTCATCGCACGGGTGACCGTCACCGTGGCGAGCGGCACGTCGTCCTTCGTGGCGCCGTCGCGCGTGACGTCCGCGGTGACCTCCGCCTCGGCGCTGTCGAACCTCACGTCCGACAGGGTGAGGGCGAAGCCGTGCAGCTTGGACTCGATCCGCAGGGTGCCCTTGAAGGCGAGGTCCACGGTGTGGGCGGTGGAGTCGTAGCTGCCGGCGCCGTCCGTGAAGGTGAACGGGCCGTTGCCCGCGGCCTGGCTCGCGCCGTCCGCCGGGGTGAAGGCACCGGCCGCCATGCCGGTGACGTAGGTGCGGTACGACTGCTTGATGCCCCAGGTCAACTCGTAGCCGCTGAGGGGGACTCCGGCCGCGGTGGCGGAGGGGGCGAGCGCGGTGGCGCCGAGGGCGGCGGCGGTGGCCACGGCGGCGGCGAGGGCGGCGGTCCGGCGTCGTCTGACAGGCATGGCGTGCGTCTCCTGGGTAGGGGGTGGGTCGGCTGGTGGGTCAGTGCTGGTCCGGGGCGCCGGCCGCCGGACGGGTGCGGTGCCGGCGGACGGCGACGGCCGCGACGGCCGCTGCCGCGACGGCCAGGGAGCCGGCCGCGAGGGCGACGGGCAGGGCGGGCGTCCCGCCGTCGTCCGCCGTGTCGCTCGCGACGGGTCGCGCGGAGGCCTCCGCCGGCGCCGGCGCGGGCGGTGCGCTCGCCGTCGGCGCGCTGCCCAGGTCGGGCAGCGCGGGCAGTCCGGCGTCGGCCGTCAGGGCCACGGCCAGGGAGACCGGGTCCATCGCGGTCCCCGCCCGGTACATCCCGCCGAAGGCCCGCGCGCCCTGGGCGGTGAGCCGCGCGGGCGCCTCGGTCACCCGGACGAGCCCGCCGGACGCCTTCAGCTCCCCGGCGGTGAAGGTGACCAGCGGGGCCTTCCTCGCGCGGTACCCGGGGCTCGTGATGTCGGCGAGGAGCGTGCCCCGGCCGTCGTCGACGGTGACGCGGAACGCGCTCAGGCGCAGGTCGAGGCCGTGGGAGCCGGTGAAGCGCACGGCGCCGCTGAACCGCGCCGTCAGCCCCCCGCCGTCGTAGGCGCCCCGGCCGCCCGGGAAGCGGAAGAGGGCGCCGCCGTCCTGCGCGCCGGACGAGAGGGTCCAGCGGCCGTCGGCGATGTCGCCGGTGACGTACTCGCGGAAGGTGCGGCGCACGCCCCAGTCGACGGCGCCGTCCCGCACCTCGCCGCCCGGGGCGCTCTTCCGGGACGGGGACGCCGCGGGCGCGGCGGGCGTGCGGGACGGCGTCGCCGCGGCCCGGCGCACATCGGCCGACAGGCTCACCGGGTCCAGCGCGGTGCCGGCCGTGTAGTACCTGGCGAAGGACCGGGCGCCCTGGGCGGTGAGCGTGGCAGGGACGTTGTTCAGCACGACGGTGGTGCCGCCGCCGCGCATGTCGATCCCGCCCAGGGAGAGGGAGGCGAAGGGCACCTGACGGGACGTCGTGACCGCCCCGGTGCCCTTCGCCTTGCTGGTGACGTCCACGAGGAGCGTGCCCGTGGAGCCGGTGACGCTCACGGTGGGACGGCTGAGGGTGAGGTCGAGCTGGTGCTCCCCCGTGCCGGTGCGGTGGCCGAGGAAGCGCACCCCGCCCGAGAAGGAGGCGCGGAAGGCGCCGGTGTCGCCGTCGTACGTCCCGGTCGCCGAGTGGAAGCGGAAGCCGCTGCCGCCGACGGTGGCCGCGCCGCCCGTGAGGGAGTAGCCGCCCTGGGCGATGGGCCCGGTGACGTAGGCGGAGAACGACGACTTGACGCCCCAGTCGAGCCGGCCGCCCTGCACGGCGCGGCCGGCGGCGTGGGCGCCGGTGGCCGGCGTCAGGGCGCCGAGGGCACCCAGGAGGGCCGCGCAGAGCAGGGTGACCAGGGCGCGTGGGCGGGCGGGCATGGCGGAGTCCTCCGGTAGCGACGGTGACGACAGCCGGTAGCGAATAAGGTAAGGCTAACCTAAGCTTCACTCGGGCCACAGGGACGGCGCCCGGCCTCAGGAGCGAAGGGAACGGAACGGATGGTGCGACGCATGCGCACACGACTGGCGGGGGCGCTGCTGTCCGCGCTGGCCCTCACGCTCACGGCGACGGCGTGCTCGGGGCCGGCCCAGCCCTCCCCCGCGCCCGCCGCGACGACCGCGAACCGCGTCCAGCCCCTCTCCGGCACGCCGGAGCCCCGGCTCCCCGTCACCGTGCGCTCCGCCGACGGCGCGCCGGTGACGGTCGGCCGGGCGGCCCGGATCGTGCCGCTGTCCGGCAGCCTCAGCGAGATCGTCTTCACGCTCGGCCTCGGCGACCGGGTCGCGGCCCGCGACATCACCACCACCTTCGCGCAGGCCGCCCGGCTGCCCCTGGTCACCCGGGGCCACGACGTCTCCGCCGAGGGCGTGCTGTCGCTCAGGCCCGACCTGGTGCTCGCCGAGACCACGACCGGTCCCCGGGAGGCCATGGACCAGATCCGCGCCGCCGGTGTGCCGGTCCTGGTCGTCGACCCGGCCACGGGCCTGGACGACGTCGGTGCGCGCATCCGGGCGGTCGCCGGCGCGCTCGGCGTCCCGGACGCCGGCGAACGGCTCGTCCGCCGCTCCGAACAGCGCATCGCCGCCGTGCGGGAGTCGGTCCCGGCCGAGCGGCCCCGCCCCCGGGTGGCGTTCCTCTATCTGCGCGGCTCCGCCTCGGTCTACCTCATCGGCGGCAGGGGTTCGGGCGCGACGTCGCTGATCGAGGCGGCCGGCGGCGTGGACGCCGGGGCCGATTCGGGCCTGGAGAAGGACTTCACCGCCCTCACCAGCGAGGCCCTCGTCAAAGCCGCTCCCGACGCCATCCTGGTGATGTCCAAGGGGCTCGCGTCGGTCGGCGGCGTCGACGGCCTGGTGAAGATCCCGGGCGTGGCCCAGACCCCGGCGGGGGCCGACCGGCGGATCGTCGCGGTCGAGGACGGCGTCCTGCTCACCTACGGCCCGCGCACCGACCAGGTGCTCGGGTCGGTGGTGCGGCAGCTGTACCCGGAGGGCGGCGGGCGATGACCGCGCTGCAGCGGACGACGGCCGGCGCCCCGACCCGCAGCCGGCGGACCACGGCCCGGCTGCTGACGGCCGCGCTGGCCGCCGCCCTTCTCGTCCTCGTCCCGGTCGCCGCCGGCACCGGCGCCTACCCCGTCCCCGTCGGCGACGTCCTCGCCTCCGTGCAGCACCGGCTGGGGCTGGGCGGCACCGGGCTGGACCGGGTGGCCGAATCCGTGCTGTGGAACGTGCGGTTCCCGCGGATCGTGCTGGCCCTGCTGGTCGGCGCCTCCCTGGGCTGCGCGGGCGCGCTGATGCAGGGCGTGTTCGGCAACCCGCTCGCCGAGCCGGGCGTCATCGGCGTCTCCTCCGGGGCGGCGGTCGGCGCGGTCGCCGCGATCGCCCTCGGCCTGGACGTCCTCGGCACCTGGACCGTGCCGGCCCTCGCCTTCGTCTCCGGGCTGCTGACGGTCCTGCTGGTCTACGCGATGTCCCGCTCGGGCGGCCGGACGGAGGTGGTCACGCTGATCCTCACCGGCATCGCCGTGAACGCGTTCGCGGGGGCGCTGATCGGCCTGTTCCTCTTCGTCGCCGACACGGCCGCGGTCAACCAGATCACCTTCTGGCAGCTGGGCTCGCTCTCCCAGGCGACCTGGCCGAAGGTGCTGGCGGTCCTGCCGTGCGCGGTCGCCGGCCTGGCGGTCGCGCCGCTGTACGCCCGGCGGCTGGACCTGCTGGCCCTCGGCGAGCGCCCGGCCCGGCACCTGGGCGTCGACGTGGAGCGGCTGCGGATCGTGCTGGTCCTCGTCATCGCGCTGCTGACGGCGGCGGCCGTGAGCGTCGCCGGCATCATCGGTTTCGTGGGCCTGGTCGTCCCGCACCTGCTCCGCATGGCGGCCGGCCCGGGCCACCGCCTCCTGCTGCCGGGCAGCGCGCTCCTCGGCGCGCTCGTCCTGCTGGCCGCCGATCTGACGGCCCGTACGGTCGCCGCGCCGGCCGAGCTGCCGCTCGGGGTGCTGACGGCCCTGCTCGGCAGCCCGTTCTTCTTCTGGCTGCTGCGCCGCACCCGGCGCCGGCAGGGAGGCTGGGCATGATCCGCCTGCGTACCCGCCGCCCGTCACCGCCGGCCCCGTCCGCGCCCGGCGACGTCCTCGCCGAGGCCCGGGGCCTGCGGGTCAGGCTCGGCACCCGCGAGGTCCTCGGGGGCGTCGCCCTGGCGGTCCGCGCGGGCGAGGTGCTCGCCCTGGCCGGTCCCAACGGGGCGGGCAAGTCCACCCTGCTGGGCGCCCTGGCCGCCGACGTCCCGCCCGACGAGGGGGAGGTCAGGATCCACGGCCGCCCGGCGGCGCGCTGGTCCGCGCCCGACCTCGCCCTGCGCCGTGCGGTGCTGCCCCAGACGGCGGCGCTCTCCTTCCCCTTCACGGTGGAGGAGGTCGTCCGCATGGGCCGGGCCCCGCACGCCGCCTCGCCCGCGGCCACGCCCGCCGACGACGACCGGGCGGTCGCCGAGGCCATGGCCGCCACCGAGGTCACCGCCTTCGCCACCCGCCCGTTCTCCGCGCTCAGCGGCGGCGAGCGGGCCCGGGTCGCCCTCGCCCGGGTGCTGGCGCAGCGCACTCCGCTGCTGCTGCTCGACGAGCCGACCGCCGCGCTCGACCTGCGCCACCAGGAACTGGTGCTGCGGCTGTGCCGGTCACGGGCGCGGGCCGGGGACGCGGTGGTCGTGGTGGTGCACGACCTGGGACTCGCGGCGGCCTACGCGGACCGGGTGGCACTGCTGAGGGCCGGTCGCGTCGCGGCGGAGGGCCCGCCCGCCGAGGTCTTCTCCGAGCGGCTGCTCTCCGACGTCTACGACCAGCCCGTCGAGGTCTTCCCGCACCCGCGGACGGACGCCCTGCTGATCACCCCGCGCCGCGACCTTTGACCGTCCCTTGACTGCGCCATGGGGGCGACTTTGAGCCACTTACGTCATCCTTATCTGGCTTAGGTGAGCCTCACCTTCCTGCTTTGGAGCCCAGATGCGACCCGTCAGACCAGCCTCCGTCGTCCTCGCCGCAGCGGCGGCCCTGACCGCCGTCGCCGGCTGCACCGAGAAGAGCGGCGCGCAGGACGGCGACCACGTCATCAACGTGACGGCCACGGACGACAAGTGCGAGGTGTCGAAGAAGGAGTTCCCGGCCGGGCACGTCGAACTCGCCGTCGAGAACAAGGGCTCCAAGGTCACCGAGGTCTACGTCCTGTTCCCCGACGACCGTGTGGTCACCGAGCGGGAGAACATAGGCCCCGGCACCAAGCAGCGCGTCACCGCCGAGGTGAAGGCCGGCGACTACCAGATCGCCTGCAAGCCGGGCATGAGGGGCAAGGGCATCCGCCAGTCCGTCAAGGCCACCGGTGGCAAGGCCGTCCGGCGCGACCCGCGCCTGGACAAGGCCGTGGCCGCCTACCGCGCCTACGCCCAGCAGCAGGCCGACGAGACCCTGCCGAAGGCCGAGGTCTTCGCCGCGGCGGTGCGGGACGGCGACATCGAGGCGGCCAAGAAGGCCTACGCCCCCTCCCGCATCGGCTGGGAGCGCACCGAGCCGGTCGCCGAGTCCTTCGGCGACATCGACCCCAAGGTCGACGTCCGCGAGGACGGCCTGGAGGACGGCCAGGACCCCGCCACCGACTGGACGGGCTGGCACCGCCTGGAGAAGGCCCTCTGGCAGGACGGGAGGATCGGCGACCGCGAGAAGGAACTCGCCGGGCTGCTCATCAAGGACCTGAAGGACTGGCAGAAGCGCGTCGGCACGGCGGAGATCACCCCCACCTCCATGGCCAACGGCGCCAAGGAACTCCTCGACGAGGTCGCCACCGGCAAGGTCACCGGCGAGGAGGAGCGCTACTCGCACACAGACCTCGTCGACTTCAAGGCCAACGTGGAGGGCGCGCAGCAGTCGTACGACCTGCTGAAGCCGGTCGCGCGGGAGAACGACGCGGCCCTCGTCGGCGAGCTGGACCGGCAGTTCGCCGCCCTGGACACGCTCCTCGACCGCTACCGCCCGAACACCTCCTCCTACGAGTTCACCTCGTACGACAAGGTCGGCAAGGCGGACCGCAAGGAGCTCTCGGACGCGGTCAACGCCCTGGCGGAGCCGCTGTCGAAGCTCGCCGCCGCCGTCGTGAAGTGACCGGGTGCCCGCCATGACGGACACCAGCGCGTCCTCCTCCCCGTCCCGGCGCTCGCTGCTCGGCTGGGGCGGCGCGGGCCTGGCCCTCGGCGCCGCCGCGGCCGGCGGCGCGGTGGCGATCGCCCGCACGGACGACGACACCTCGACGCCCGCCGCCGGTACGGCGATCCCGTTCCACGGCACCCACCAGGCCGGCATCGCCACCCCGGTCCAGGACCGCCTGCACTTCGCCGCGTTCGACGTGACGACACAGGACCGTCAGGCCCTCGTCCAGCTCCTGAAGGACTGGACGGAGGCGGCCCGGCGCATGACGGCGGGCCACCCGGTCGGCGAGGGCGGCTACGGCGGCCTGCCCGAGGCCCCGCCGGACGACACGGGCGAGGCCCTGGGCCTGCAGCCCTCCCGGCTGACCCTGACGATCGGCTTCGGCCCCTCGCTGTTCGACCGGTTCGGCCTCGCGGACCGGCGCCCCGAAGCCCTGGTCGACCTGCCGAGGTTCGCGGGCGACAACCTGGACGGGAACCGCAGCGGCGGCGACCTGTGCGTCCAGGCCTGCGCCGACGACCCGCAGGTCGCCGTGCACGCGATCCGCAACCTGGCCCGCATCGGCTTCGGCAAGGTCGTCATCCGCTGGTCGCAGCTCGGCTTCGGCAAGACCTCCTCGACGACACCCGAGGCCCAGACCCCGCGCAACCTGATGGGCTTCAAGGACGGCACCCGCAACATCGCGGGCACGGAGACGGCCCGGCTGCGCGAGCACGTCTGGGTGGACGGCAAGGACGGCCCGGCCTGGATGGCCGGCGGCAGCTACCTCGTCGCCCGCCGCATCCGCATGCACATCGAGACCTGGGACCGCACCTCGCTCCAGGAGCAGGAGGACGTCTTCGGCCGCGACAAGGGCGAGGGCGCACCGGTCGGGAAGGCGAAGGAGCGGGACGAGCCGTTCCTGAAGGCGATGAAGCCCGACGCGCACGTCCGGCTGGCGCACCCCGACTCCAACCACGGGGCGACGCTCCTGCGCCGCGGCTACTCCTTCACCGACGGCACGGACGGCCTGGGCCGCCTGGACGCGGGCCTGTTCTTCCTGGCCTACCAGCGCGACGTCCGCAAGGGGTTCATCCCCGTCCAGCGCAATCTGGCGACGGACGCGCTCAACGAGTACATCCAGCACGTGGGTTCGGCGCTCTTCGCCATCCCGCCGGGCGTCCGCGACCAGGACGACTGGTGGGGCCGGACGCTGTTCTCCGAGGAGGCCTAGGCCCGTGTTCTCCAACTACCTGATCGGTCTGCGCGAGGGCCTGGAGGCGAGCCTGGTCGTCTGCATCCTCATCGCCTACCTCGTCAAGACCGGCCGCCGGGACGCGCTCAAGCCGATCTGGGCGGGGATCGGCGTCGCCGTGGCCCTCGCGCTCGGCTTCGGCTGCGCCCTCGAATTCGGCTCCCAGGAGCTGACGTTCCAGGCGCAGGAGGCACTCGGCGGTTCGCTGTCGCTCCTCGCCGTCGTCCTGGTGACGTGGATGGTGTTCTGGATGCGCCGCACGGCCCGGCACCTCAGGGCGGAGCTGCACGGCAGGCTGGACGCCGCCCTCGCGATGGGCACGGGCGCGCTGGTCGCCACGGCGTTCCTCGCGGTCGGCCGCGAGGGCCTGGAGACGGCCCTGTTCGTCTGGGCCTCGGTGCACGCGGCGAGCGACGGCACACCGCGTCCGCTGCTGGGCGTCGCCCTCGGCCTGCTCACGGCCGTCGTCCTGGGCTGGCTGTTCTACCGGGGCGCCCTGCGCATCAACCTGTCCCGGTTCTTCACCTGGACCGGCGCCATGCTGGTCGTGGTCGCGGCGGGCGTCCTCGCCTACGGCTTCCACGACCTCCAGGAGGCCGACTTCCTGCCCGGCCTCGACGACAAGGCCTTCGACATCTCCGGCACGATCCCTCCGGACAGCTGGTACGGCACCCTGCTGAAGGGCGTCCTCAACTTCCAGCCCGACCCCACCACCCTCCAAGTCACGGTGTGGCTGCTGTACTTGGTCCCCACCCTCGCCCTCTTCCTCGCCCCGGCCAGGGTGCGGACGGAACCGGTGGGCGACCGGGCCTGACGCCGTACCCGCCGGAGGCACCCGGTAGGGTTCGCCTCCGGAAAGGGGAAGGTGAAGGAACCCGATGAGCAGGGATCGCGACCCTCGAACGCTCCGCAGGCCCGCCCGGAGCGCCCTCATAGCCACGTCGGTGACCGCTTTGTCACTGACGGCCGGTGGATGTGTCGTGGTGCACGGTGAACGGGAGATCCTGCCGTCCACGACCCGCGCCGAAGCCGCCGAGGCACTCCGGCAGTTCACGGCCGCGTACAACGAGGCCGACAAGGCCTACGACGCCACCCTGGACGCCGACCACACCACCGGCGCCCTCGCCGACATCGACTCGGCCCGCCTGAAGGCCGGCCGGGCCAACAACCCGGACGGCAACCCGAACCACACCCCCCTGCGGCTGACGGACGCGAAGTTCACCATCCCGAAGAAGGCCGGCTGGCCCCGCTGGTTCCTCGTCGACGCCGCGGGCAACAAGGGCGGCGCCGCCCGCTGGCTCCTCGTGTTCACCCGCAGCAGCCTCGACGCCCCGTTCCAGGTGGCGTACCTGACCCTCGTCGCCCCGGGCAAGGTCCCGCAGTTCAAGAAGGACGCGGACGGTTGGGCCGAGTCCGTCCCCGTGAACGCGGCCGGTCTGGCCGCCGCTCCGGGCGAGCTGAGCCGCAGCTACAGCACGTATCTGAAGGACGGCGGGGAGACCTTCGCGGACGGCCCGCACACCAGCCAGTGGCGCACCCTGCGGCAGAAGAACGCCAAGAAGCCCGGCCTGGTCACCCAGTACATCGACGAGCCGCTGACGAACGGCGACTACGCGCCGCTGGCCCTGCGCACGACGGACGGCGGGGCGCTGGTGTTCTTCACCACGCGGCACTACGAGAAGCAGACGGCCGCGGCGGGCACGTCGGTCCCCGTCCCGAACAAGGACGTGAGCGCCCTGACCGAGGGCGAGATCAAGCAGTCCCTCACGATGGAGTTCGTCTCCAACGAGGTGGCGCTGGACCCCGAGGGCCAGGGCGAGGTGACCATCCTGGGCAGGATCCAGGGCCTGACCGCGGCGGAGGGCTCGTAGCGGACGGGCGGGCCGGGCGGGGGCTCAGTGCCGCAGGGGCCAGGCCGCCCGCTGGTCGCTCTCCTCGCCGGCGTAGCGCGCGCAGACCTCGGTGAGCACCTCCAGCAGGCTCAGCGGGTCCGGCAGCGCGTGCTCGGGGCCGCGCACCCACCGCACCGCCTGGTCCTCGCCGGGCAGCCGGGCCGGCGGCACGAGGACGTAGGAGCCGCGGCAGTGCCAGCGCAGCCCGGGGTGCTCGTCCATCGTCTCGGGGTGGCAGTCCAGCTCGCACGGCCACCACTCGTCCTCGTCCTCGGGCGTACCGCGCGTGAGGGTGAAGAAGAGCATGCGCCCGTCGTCGCTCTCGGCGACCGGCCCGACCTCCACGCCCTCGGAGAGCAGCCGCTCCAACGCGACGCGACCGGCGTCGAGGGGCACGTCGAGGACGTCGTGCACCATGCCGGTCGCGGTGATGAAGTTGGCCTGCGGCTGGTGGCGGGCCCAGCGCTCGATCTGGGAGCGGTCGGTGGTGGACTGCGTCTGCCAGGCGAAGGACACCGGGTGCCGGGCGGGGGTGGGGCAGCCGACGCGGTCGCAGGAGCAGCGGTATCCGGAGGGGTGGGCGGCGGGTGCGAGCGGCAGTCCCGCGCCGGCGGCGGCGAGCAGCAGGTCCTCACGGCCGCCGTCACCGGCGGTCTCCTTGGGCCGGCGCCCCGCGCGCAGCCACTGGGTGAGTTTGCCCTGCAGGCCGGTCCGGCCGCCGAACTCCGCGCTCATCTATCCCCTCGCCTCGCCGTCGTGCGGAACAGCATGCCCTATGGTCCCATCTTCCCGCGCACCGGGGGGCCAGTGCCCACATCCGGGGCATGAGGGCCGAGACGTGGACCGGTGGGGCGAGCGACGCACCGGGGGGCGAGGCATATGCCACCGGACGAAAAGGCGCGGGAGCCGCCGTCCCGGCTGTTGTCCCGCTTTACCGACCATCGGGTGTCATTCACGGCTTTGCGCCCGTTCGGCGCCCTACCGTGGTCGCCATGGTCACAAGCATCGCGCTGACGGCCCTGGCCACCGCGGCGTCCGTGGTCTCGCTCGCCCTCACGGGGCCCGGCGGCCGCGTCCCGGCCCCGCTGGAGTGGGGCGCCGGCCCGCTGACCGTGGCGGCACTCCCCCGGATCACCTACGTCGCCCACCGCGGCGGTGCCCGCGAGGTCCCGGAGAACAGCATGGCGGGCCTGATGACGGCCTACGAGCGCGGCACGGCACAGGTGCTGGACTTCGACACGCGGCTGCTGCGCGACGGCACGCCGGTGGTGTTCCACGACGAGACCCTGAACCGCACGACCTACCTGGGCGGCGCGGTGCGCGGCCTCGACGCGCGGGAGTGGCGGGGCGTGCGGCTGCGCCCGAAGGACCGGCTCCCGGGCAGCTGGCGGTCGGAGCGGCCGCCGACGGTCGCCGAGGTGCTGGATCGTTTCGGCGGCCGGATCGTGCTGATGCTGGAGGCCAAGGACCCGCGCGGCGTGGACCGGCTGGCCGCGCTGATCCGCGCCCGGGGGCTGACCCGCTCGGTGTTCGTGAACTCCAACGACCCCGAGGTGGCCCGGCGCGTGCATCGCCTCGGCCTGCTGGCGCAGGTGTGGCGCTCGGCGGAGCAGCTGCGCACGGACCGCCCGGAGCGCTGGCGGTCCTACGTCGACCTGCTGGACGTGGACCACCGGGCGCGCGACGCGGACCTGCTGCGGGCGGTGCGGTCGGGGATCCCCCGGGTATGGGCGCACACGGTGGTGACGGACGCGCAGCGGGACCGGGTGCTGGCGCTGGGCTGCGACGGGGTGATCACGGACGCGCCGGGGCGGCTGGCCCGGGCCGCTCAGCGGGGCGCGAGGCCGTGAAGGGCGTAGTCGACGAGGGTGTCGGTGTACTCGTAGGAGATCGGGCCGGTGTGCTGGAGCCAGCGCTGGGCGAGCGGGGAGACGAAGAACTCCAGGGCGATGCGCAGGTCGAGGCCCTCCCGGACCTGGCCCGCGGCCTGGGCGGCGCGCAGCCGGTCCGTGTAGAGGTCGAGTGAGGGCTGCAGCAGCCTGGCCACGAGCTCGCGTCCGAACTGCTCGTTGACGACGCCCTCGGCGGCCAGGGCGCGCGAGGGCGCCTCGAAGCGCGGGTCGCGCAGTTCGTCGACGGTGGCGCGCAGGACGGCCTTGACGTCGGCGGCGAGGTCCCCGGTGTCCGGGAAGGCGTGCGTCACCGGCCCCGACGCCACCTCCCGCTGGGACCGGTCGGCCAGGTCGAGGAAGGCCTCCATCAGCACGTCCGCCTTCGACGACCACCACCGGTAGATCGTCTGCTTGCCCACGCCGGCGCGGGCGGCGATGCCCTCGATGGTGGTCTTCGTGTAGCCGACGTCGACGACGAGGGCGAGGGCGGCGTCGTAGATGGCCCGGCGGGACTTCTCGCTGCGCCGGGTGGAGTCGGGGGCGGACTTGCCGGAGGCGGGCTGGGCTGACTTGTGGGCGGCCATGGCCTGAATTTATCAGGTTGACAAGACGGAGCGTCTCGCGGAGAGTGGAGGAGTGTTAGCGAGACGAACCGTCTCGTCCCCTTGTGGTGAGGAAGGAGCCCGACATGGCCCGAGGTGGAGCCGGAGACATGCTGGGGGTCGGCGGTTCGCGCCGGAAGCTCGGCCGTGACGCCCTGCGGGGCGGCGGCCGGGGCGGCCGGGTCGGCGGCGGGCTCGACCCGCAGGCCCAGAAGCGCGAACTGCTGCGCAAACTCCAGGAGAAACGACAGCAGCGACGGCAGGAGGGCGATCCGGCCGAGCCGTCGTCGTGAGCCTTCCGCGCCCGGGTAAGGGCCCCCTCGCACGCGGGATCCTCCGGGGGCGTCCGGCGGACGTACCGAGGCGGTCGCGGCACCGCGGCCGCCCCGCCGAGCACTTCCGGCGCTCGGGCGCGGACTCACGGGCGCGGTGAGTGCCGGGCGGCAACCACGGTGCCGGCATCGGGCACCTGCCCTCCGTCGGCCGGGCGTGGGCGCGGGAGGCACCGGGGCGCTGGGCGGGCCGGGCGGGGTCCGGTCAGTCGACGTCACCCGAGGGCGGCGGCCAGGGGTCTCCCCAGTCGGCGTCCCGGGCCGCCTTGTAGAGGTCGCCGTGGCGTTTGGTGACGGTGGTGCGGCGCAGGGACGGCTCCGTCTCGCACAGGTCCAGCAGGACCTGGCCCTTGCGGATCTGGGGCCGGCGCACGACCCGCGAGGCAGCCGGTTCGACGGGGAAGCGGGCGGCGGCGACGTAGCTGAACTTCTCGTCCTCGTAGGCGAGGGAGCCGCCCTTGACCTGGCGGTGCAGGGAGGAGCGGCTCACCCGGGCGGAGAAGTGGCACCAGTCCGTGCCCGGTGCGATGGGGCAGGCGGCGCTGTGCGGGCAGGGGGCGGCGATCCGGAAGCCGGCGCCGATCAGCCGGTCGCGGGCCTCGATGACGCGGGCGTAACCGTCGGGGGTGCCGGGTTCGACGATCACGACGGCCCGGGCGGCGGCCGCGGCGGCGTCGACGAGGGCGGTGCGGTCGGGGGCGGTCAGCTCGTTGAGGACGTACGAGACCGTGACGAGATCAGTGCTCTCCAAGGAGAGCGCCGCTCCGATCCGGGAGCGCTGCCAGCGGGCGTCGCGCAGGGCCGGCCGGGCCGCGGCGATCTCCCGGCCGAGGGCGAGGGCCGGCTCGGCCCAGTCGAGCACGGTGACGGGCCGCCGCCCCTCCCACGTCGCGCTCACGGCCCAGGCCGCGGCGCCCGTACCGCCGCCGACGTCGGTGTGCGATCCGGGCACCCATCCCGCAGCGGCCTCGGCGAACGCCTCCAGCGCCGACCGCACGGCCTCGAAGGTCGCGGGCATCCGGTAGGCGGCGTAGGCGGCGACATCGGCCCGGTCCCGCAGGATCGGCGCGTCGGTCGGGGTGGCCCCCCGGTAGTTGCTGATCAGCCGCTCCACGGCCTGCGCGGCCTGCCGGGGCGGCAGCCCGTCGAGCAGACCGGCGAGGGAGGCGCGGAGGGATTCGGCCGGGGCCAGGGGGTCGTTCACCCGGCGATTCTACGAGGGCCCCGGCGCTGCCGGACTCCCCCGTCCGGCCCCGCCGGACCGCGCAGGCGTCGACGCCCGGCGTGACCCTGGAAGCCCTCTCTCCCCTCGTACGCACACCTGTCAGGAGCGTGGCCATGGCCGGGAACCGCCGTCCGATCCTGACCTCGCCGTCCGAGGCCCGGCGCCTGCTGTCGGACGGCCACCGCCACGGGGAGTGGGTCACGGGAACCCGCCGGGTCCTCGCCGCCGACCCGCACTGGCCGGACGTGGGCGCCCGGCTGAAGGTCCGCGTCGGCGCGGGCCCGCTCACCCTGGACGGCACCCACCCGCATGCACGGCCTCCCCGTTCGACTACCTGGTCGCGGTCCGCAACGGCATGATGCCGACGAAACCGGCCCGGATCGCCGTGCGGGAGCGGAGCGAAGGCGCCGGACGGTGAGCGGGCGGCCGGGGCCGCGCCTCATCTCCCCCGCACCGCCCGGGCCACCCGCGACCCCGCCGCCGCCCTCGGTGCGTTGTCCGGGCGTCTGCGGCGGGGGTGGACCGCGTTGGTGAGGAGGATCAGGAACGTGTCCGTCGCCGGGTCGAGGACCAGGGACGTGCCGGTGAAGCCCGTGTGGCCCGCTGCTCCGCGGCCCGCCAGGTCACCCATGAACCAGGGCTGGTCGAGGGAGAAGCCGAGGCCCGGTGGGGTGAAGAGGAGTTCGACGAAATCGGGGCCGAGGATGCGGGCGGGGCCGTGGGAGCCGCCGGCGAGGAGGGTGCGGCAGAAGACCGCGAGGTCCCGGCCCGTGGAGAACAGGCCCGCGTGGCCCGCCACTCCCCCGAGCGCCCAGGCGTTCTCGTCGTGCACCTCGCCCCGCAGCATGCCCCGGTCCGCCTTGGCCCAGGGCCGGCGCTGGTCCTCCGTGGCCGCCGCGCCGGGGCACGGGCCGAAGTCCGTCGACGTCATGCCCAGCGGCCGGGTGATGCCGTCGTGGATCAGGACGTCGAGGGTGCGTCCGGTGAGGCGTTCCAGGACGTGCTGGAGGAGGAGCATGTTGAGGTCTGAGTAGCAGTACGTGCCGGGCGCTCCGACCGGGGCCTCCGAGCGCAGTGCCGCGAGGCGCTCGGCGTCGTCGGCGCAGTCGTAGAGGGGGAGTTCGGGCCGCAGTCCGGAGGTGTGGGTGAGGAGCTGGCGGACGGTGATGCCGTGCCGGGCCGCCGCCGTGAAGTCGGGCAGGTACGCGCCGACCCTGGCGTCGATGCCCAGCGTGCCGCGCTCGATCTGCTGCACGGCGGCGACCGAGGTGAACAGTTTGGTCAGCGACGCCAGGTCGAAGGGGGTGCCGACGGTCATCGGGACCCGCTCCTCGGGGGGCAGTTCCACGCCCGCATCGGTGGTCTCGTCGTAGGCCGCGTAGCGGACGGCCCAGCCCGCCGCCTCCTCGACCGCGATGAACGGGCCGCGTCCCACGACCAGCACCGCGCCCGGTGCCCAGGGCCGCCGCCCGGTGGTGAGGACGTGGACCTCCCGGACGAGCCGGCGCAGCTCCTCGGGGTCGAGTCCGGCCCGTTCCGGCGTGCCGTCGCGCAGTCTCGGTGCGCTCAGCTGTCCGCTCCCTCCACACTCGCGCGGGCCCTCCAGGGACGGCACATTCCCACGAAGCAGGCCAGCGCCACCAGTGCGGCGGCCAGTTGGACGACGGCCATCGGGAGGGCCGTGTCCTCCCCGGCGACGCCGACCAGCGGGGAGGCGATCGCCCCGATGAGGAAGGAGGACGTGCCGAGCAGGGCGGAGGCGGAACCGGCGGCGTGCCGGACCCGCATCAGGGCGAGCGCCTGGGTGTTGGGCAGGGTGATGCCCATCGCGGACATCAGCACGAACAGCGCGACGGCCACGGGCGCGAGCCCGACCTCGCCGAACACGCCCAGGGACATCAGCAGCAGTGCGGTCGCGGCCGCGATGACGATCGCCAGGCCGACGCCCAGCACCTTGTCCAGGCCGACCCGGCCGACCAGGATCTTGCCGTTGATCTGGCCGACGACGACCAGTCCGACCGAGTTGACGCCGAACAGGAGGCTGAACGTCTGCGGGGAGGCCCCGTGGATCTCCTGGATGACGAACGGGGAGGCGGCGATGTAGGCGAAGAGGGCGGCGAAGGCGAAGCCGCCGGTGAGCATGTAGCCGGTGAAGGAGCGGTCGGCGAGCAAGGTGCGCATCGCGCGCAGGGCCTCCCCGACGCCGCCGCTGTGCCGTGCGGCGGGCGGCAGGGTCTCGGGGAGCTTCGCCCAGACCAGGACGCCGATGAGGACCCCGACGACCGTGAGGACGGCGAAGACGCCCCGCCAGTCCGTCACGCGCAGCACCTGACCGCCGATCAGGGGCGCCACGATCGGGGCGACCCCGGAGATCAGCATGAGGGTGGAGAAGAAGCGGGCCATGGCCATGCCGTCGTAGAGGTCGCGGACGACGGCCCGGGCGATGACGATCGCGGCGGCGCCCGCGAGGCCCTGGGCCAGCCGGAAGGCCACCAGGAGTTCGACGGTGGGCGCGAGCGCGCACAGGACGGTGGCGGCGACGAAGACGGCGAGCCCGGCGAGCAGCGGGCGGCGGCGCCCCCAGCGGTCGCTCATCGGCCCGACGACGAGTTGCCCGAGGGCCATGCCGGCGAGGCAGGCGGTGAGGGTGAGCTGGACGGTCGCGGCGGGGGCGTGCAGGGAGCGGGTGACCTCCGGCAGCGACGGGAGGTACATGTCCATCGCCAGGGGCGGTACGGCGGTCAGGCTTCCGAGGAGGAAGGTGACCAGGAGCCCGGTGCGGCGGTGCGGTGTGAGGTCGGGGGGTTCCGTCCCGGTCGCGGCCCCCTGCGCGGTCTTCGATATGGACGCCCCACCCTCGGGCATGAGTCCCTCCCTTTTCGAGTCGATCGCCACCTATGCTCTCAGCTCGTACGGACTGCTAGGGGTCACGAGGCGGAGGCGGGCGGGAATGACGGCGGACACGGTGCGGTGGGGGATTCTGGCGACCGGAGGGATCGCGGCCGCGTTCACCGCGGATCTGGTCGACCTGCCGGACGCGGAGGTCGTGGCGGTGGCGTCGCGGTCGCGCGAGTCGGCGGAGGCGTTCGCGGAGCGGTTCGGGATAGCCCGGGCCTACGGCGACTGGAACGGGCTCGCGCAGGACGAGGACATCGATGTCGTGTACGTCGCCACACCGCACACGGCACACCGGGCGGCTGCCGGGCTGTGTCTGGCGGCCGGGCGGCACGTGCTGTGCGAGAAGCCGTTCACGCTGAACGCGCGGGAGGCGGGGGAACTCGTCGCGCTGGCGCGGGAGCACGGGCGCTTCCTGATGGAGGCGATGTGGATGTACTGCAATCCGCTGGTGCGGCGGCTGAAGGCGCTGGTGGACGACGGGGCGATCGGCGAGGTGCGCAGTGTGCAGGCCGACTTCGGGCTGGCCGGCCCGTTCCCGCCCTCGCACCGGCTGCGGAACCCGGAGCTGGGCGGGGGCGCGCTGCTCGATCTGGGCGTGTATCCGGTGTCGTTCGCGCAGCTGCTGCTCGGGGAGCCGTCGGACATCGCGGCGCGAGCGGTGCTCTCGGACGAGGGCGTCGATCTCCAGACGGCAGCGGTGCTCTCCTGGGAGAGCGGCGCTCTCGGTTCGGTGCACTGCTCCATCGTGGGCGGTACGGCGACCGCCGCCTCGGTCACCGGCTCCAAGGGCCGTATCGACATCCCGCACGGCTTCTTCTTCCCGGAGGGCTTCGTGCTGCACCGGGACGGCCGTGACGCCGAGGAGTTCACGGCCGACCCGGCGGACGGGCCGCGCAACAGCATGCGCCACGAGGCGCTGGAGGTCATGCGGGCGGTGCGCGCCGGCGAGACCGAGTCCCCGCTGGTCCCGCTCGACGGCACGCTCGCGGTGATGCGGACGCTCGACGCGATCCGGGACCGCGTCGGCGTCCGCTACCCCGGCGAGACCCCGGGTGAGACCCCGGACGAGGGCCGCACGGCGGAACTCACGCCGGCTTGAGCCCCTGCTCCCCCACCTCCGTCACGAAGGACGCGGCCGTCGTGACCGGCGCCCCCCGCCTGGTCACGTACGGCACGGTCCTGAAGTCCGCGCGCGCCGAGTCCCGGCCCAGTGCGACCGTGACGTAGCCGCGCCGGCCGTTGAAGAACTTCAGGTGCGGGTTGGCGGACATGTAGGTGTCCCAGGTGGCGGGCTTGTCGGCGCCGTCCCGGCCGCTGGAGATCGACGTCGCCACGATCTCGGTGCCGAGCGTGGCGGAGGACGGATCGTCGAAGTCGTCCTTGATGTCGAAGGCGTAGGCGGAGTGCACGTCGCCGCTGAGCACCATCAGGTTGGCCACGCCGGCGGCCTTCGCGCCGTCCAGGACACGGCGGCGGGAGGCGCTGTAGCCGTCCCAGGCGTCCATGGACACCCGGGAGGGGAGAGTGGCGTCCATGTTCCGGCGGGCGAACAGGACCTGCTGCGGTACGACGTTCCACAGCGCCCGCGAGGAGCGCCAGCCGTCGAGCAGCCACCGCTCCTGGCTGGCGCCGGTCATGGTGCGTGCCGGGTCGTCGGACTCGGGGCCGGGCACGTGCGCCGTGTCGCCGTAGGCCTGGTCGGAGCGGTACTGGCGGGTGTCCAGGACGTCGAACTGGGCAAGCCGGCCCCAGGTCAGGCGGCGGTGGAGCCGCATGTCGGGTCCGGTCGGGCGCTGCGGGCGGCGCAGGGGCTGGTTCTCCCAGTAGGCGCGGTAGGCGGCGGCGCGGCGCAGCAGGAACTCCTCCGGCGGGACGCTGTTCTCGGGGACGTCCCCGGCGTAGTTGTTCTCGGTCTCGTGGTCGTCCCAGGTGACGACGAACGGGTGCGCGGCGTGCGCTGCGGCCAGGTCCGGGTCGGACTTGTAGAGGGCGTACCGCAGCCGGTAGTCCTCCAGGGTCACCGTCTCGCGGGCGAACAGGGCGGGCAGGGTGCGGTCGGTGTACCTGCGCTGGCCGCCCGCCGCGTCGACGGCGTACTCGTAGAGGTAGTCGCCCAGGTGGAACACGAGGTCGACGTCCTCGGCGGCGAGGTGGGCGTAGGGGGTGTAGTAGCCGTCGTGGTAGGCCTGGCAGGACACGGCGGCGAGGGTGAGGGACGGCACGCGGCTGCCGGGGCCGGGGGCCGTGCGGGTGCGGCCGGTGGGGCTGATCCAGCGGCCCGCGCGGAAGCGGTAGTAGTAGACGCGGCCGGCCTGCAGGTGGCCCACCTCGACGTGGACGGTGTGGTGGAACTCGGGGTGCGCGGTGGCGGTGCCGCGCCGGGCGATGCGGCGGAACCGCTCGTCGTGGGCCAGCTCCCAGTGCACGGTGACGCGTTGGGCGGGCAGTCCGCTGTCGGCCTGGAAGGGGACGGGCGCGAGGCGGGTCCACAGGATCACCGAGTCCGGCAGCGGGTCACCGGAGGCGACGCCCAGCGTGAAGGGGTCGTCGGCGATCGTCGCGGCGTCGAGTTCGGCGGCGGCCGCGACGCCCGGGGCGGGCAGGTTGGTGGCGAAGGCCAGCGCGGCGGCGGCGCCGGTGGTGGTGAGGAAGCGGCGGCGGCCGATGTGGCGGGCGGCCGCGCGGAGTTCGGGGGCGTGCTGGGACGGGTGTGCTGCGGGTGTCATCCGGTCCTCCCCTGGCGAATGGCTGCAGGGGGCATTGGAGTGGCCGGGGACGACACCTGATCGACGCGTGCACAGCACTCACATGACGGACGGATGAGTTCCGGATGGCGGACGCTCCCGTACGCTGCGGGGCCATGAATGCGAAGGGGAACGGAATCGCGGTGGTGACCGGCGCGGGCTCCGGCATCGGCCGGGCGGTCGCGGCGGAACTGCTGCGCGCGGGCTGGTCGGTGGCGCTGGCGGGCCGGCGCGCGCAGACGCTGGAGGAGACGGCGGCGCTGGTGCCGCGGGGCGCGGCTCTCGCCGTACGGACGGACGTCTCACGCCCGCAGGACGTGACGGAGTTGTTCGCCGCCACCGTCGAGCGGTTCGGGCGGGTGGACCTGCTGTTCAACAACGCGGGCACGTTCGGGCCCGGCGGGGTGCCCGTCGAGGAACTGCCCTACGACGCCTGGCGGCACGTGGTGGACACCAACCTCAACGGGGCGTTCCTGTGCGCGCAGGCCGCGTTCCGGCAGATGAAGCAGCAGGACCCGCAGGGCGGGCGGATCATCAACAACGGCTCGATCTCCGCGCACACGCCCCGCCCGCGGTCGGTGGCCTACACGGCGACCAAGCACGCGCTGACGGGCCTGACCAAGTCGCTGTCGCTGGACGGCCGGCCGTACCGGATCGCCGTGGGGCAGATCGACATCGGCAACGCGGCGACCGACATGACGGCCGGCATGCAGACCGGGGCCCTGCAGGCGAGCGGGGTGGTCGCCCCGGAACCGGTCATGGACGTCGCGGACGTGGCCCGCACCGTGCGGCACATGGCGGAGCTGCCGCTGGAGGCGAATGTGCAGTTCGCGACCGTGCTGGCCACGGCGATGCCGTACATCGGGCGCGGCTGAGCCCCGCGGCGGGCGCCCGCCCACGTCGTCAACTCGTCAACCTGCACAAACGGAATTGGTTCGTCCGCACCATTGCGGCCGGTCGGGCGCTTATGCTCAACTCTCCTACACCAAAGCTTCACAGTTGGAGCAGAGGGCTTCCGTAGGCCACATCCAGGGGGGTGGGGGCGGCAGTCGTTCCACGGGACCGGGTGGGGGTGGACCCCGCGGGGACCGCGGGGTGCGCACCGGTGCGTGGAACGACTGCCGCGTCAGGCCTGGCCGGTCTCGAAGCGGGAGATCCTGCCGTCCTCGTCGACGGTGAAGCTCCACTTGGTGCGCATCTCGCCCCAGGTGTCGTTGCTGTAGCGGACGAGCAGGGACCGGCCGCCGCCGGACTCGTTGTCCACCTCCATGTGGCCGCGCGAGGTGAAGATCTCCCGGTCGACCCAGTCGGCGAGGTCGCGGTCCGACCCGTCGTCCGCCATGGTCGCGCCCGGCGCGAGCAACTCCATGAAGCTCTCGCGGTCGTGGTTGTTCACGGCGGTCACGAAGGCGCGGACGGCCGGGTCGCTGAGGCGCGTGGTCTGAATCGTCATGTGCGCCAGCCTCGTCCCGGCCGCCGGACCACGCCACCCGTGCCACCCGAACGGCGCCCCTGGCGCATCCGTGGGATGTCGCGCCGAGCCGGAGGTGCGACGGTGGGAGGGCGACGAGGGGTTCCCTGTTCCTGCTGCCCGCTCCGGGAGACGACGTGAGGTACGTGAAGCGCGTGAGGCATGACCACCGACGTGATCTGGGCCTGCTGCTGCTCCGGCTGGGGACCGGAGGTGTGCTGGCCGCCCACGGCGCGCAGAAGCTGTTCGGCTGGTTCGGCGGCCACGGCATCGAGGGCACCGGCCAGTTCATGGAGTCCGTGGGCTACGCCCCGGGCAGGGCCAGCGCGACGGCCGCGGGGCTCGCCGAGACCGGCGGCGGCGCCCTGCTGGCCCTGGGTCTCGCCACGCCCGCGGCCGGCGCGGCGGCCGCCGGGGCGATGGCCGGGGCCGCCGCGGTGCACGCCCCGAACGGGTTCTTCAACCAGGGTGGCGGCTACGAGTACGCCGCCACGCTCGGTCTGACGGCCGCCGGCCTGGCCGTCACCGGGCCGGGGCGGTACTCCCTGGACCACGCGCTCGGGCACGCGGTGAACCGGGGCTGGATGCTCCCGGCGGCCTTCGCGGCGACCGCGGCGGGAACCGCCCTGGTCGTCGGGGGACGGGCCCGGCGGCTGCGGAAGGCCAAGGAGGGCGAGCAGGAGGCCCTGTTCGCAGAGGAGTCGATGGCGTAGAGCGGGCAGCCTTCCGCCCGCGGCCGGGGCGCTGGGCGGGCAGCCCTCCACCCGCGGCCGGGGCGCTGTCAGACCCGCGTGGCAGGCTGCGGCCCATGAGTGATGACACGCCCGCCGCCCCGCCCGCGCCCGAGCTGTGGGACACCGTCGAGGTCCTGCACGCGTGGCTGGACGCGCAGCGCCCGGTCGAGGGCCGCGAGGGCCTGCTGCTGCGCGTGCTGAAACTGAGCGAGGAGGTCGGCGAGGTCGCCGAGGCGGTGATCGGCGCGACCGGCCAGAACCCGCGCAAGGGCGTCACCCACGGCTGGGACGACGTGCAGGCGGAGCTGTGCGACGTCGTCATCACGGCGCTGGTGGCGCTGCGGACGCTGACACCCGAGGCACGGGAGGTGTTCGCGCACCATCTGGGGCGGGTGGCGCAGCGGTCACTGGCCTCGGCGCGGCAGTGACCGCTCGCCGGTGCGGTGCGCGGCGCCGGCTCCGGTCGTCGCGCGGCGGCCGGACGGCGACGCCCCGGTGGGCTCGTTTCCACCCGCCGGCCCGAACACTTCTGCAATGATCGACCGAACGCTCGGGTGGTAGGACGACTGACTTCGGCCTACCGAGGTTGAGGAGTCCGGTGACGGGGGTGGACTGGAGGTTCCGGTCCCTGGTGGTCGCGCACGCCGTGTCGGCCTACGGGACGTACCTCAATCTGATCGCGCTCAGCCTGTTCTCGTACGAGGTCACGGGCACCGCCCTGGGCGTGGGCGCGGTGATGGCCGTACGGCTGCTGTCCGGTGTCGCGGCCGGGCTCGCCGCCGGGGCGGTGACCGCGAGGGTGACGCGCCGGACCGTCATGGTGACCACCGACCTCGCCCAGACCCTCGCCATGGTGGTGCTCGCGCTGGGGGCCCAGGACATCTCGCCCGGGGTGCTGCTCGGCGCGGTGCTCGTGCTGGGGGCGGGCAACACGCTCTTCAACGTCGCGCTGCGCAGCTCGGTCCCCGTCCTGGTCGGGCAGGAGGACCGCGCGCGGGCCAACGGCGTGCTGGTGACGGCCCGTTCCGTCGCCACGGTGCTGGGCTTCGCGTCGGCCGCGCCGGTGATCGCCCTCGGCGGCTTCGGCGTCGCGTTCGCGGTCAACGGCGCGAGCTTCGTGGTGTCGGCGGCGGTGGTGGCGGTGCTGCGGCCGCGGACGGACTCCGCCGGTTCGGTGGAGCAACCTCAGTGTGCGCAGAGCGATGTGGCCCAGAAGGCCGGTCCCTCCTCGGCCGGAGCCGGTGAACTGCCGACCGGGGAGCGGCCGGAGAGCGTGCCGGTGCGGGGCGGGTGGCTGGGGCGGCGCGTGCCGGCACCGGGCGGGTGGCTCGGGCGGCGCGTGCCGGCACCGGGCAGGTGGCTCGCGCGGCGCGTACCCGTGCAGGGCGGACGGCTCAGGCGACGCATGCCCGACCAGGGCGGACGGCTCACGCGGCGCGTACCGGTCCGGGGCGGACGGCTCGCGCGGCGTGTCGCGGGAGTCGCCGGGCCGCTGCTCGGGCTGATCGCGCTGCGGGGCCTGGACGCGCTGGCGTCCGCCTCGCACAACGTCGCGCTGCCGCTGGCGGCGAACGCGGCCGAACCGTCCGAACCGGCGCTGTTCATGACCCGGTTCTGGTCCGCGTGGGCCGTCGGCACGCTCCTCGCCCACCAGGTCCTCAAACGCCGCCCGCACGGCACGACGTGGGGCGAGCGCGCCTTCGCCGCGGGCACCTGCGCGATGTCGCTCTGCTTCGTCGCGGCGTTCACCGGACTGCCCGCCCCGGCCCTGATGGTGGCGGCCCTGGCGGCGGGGTTCGCGGACGGCTGGACCGAGATCGTCTACACCTCGCGTCTCCAGGCGGCGCCCGACCGGCAGCGCGACCGGCTGTTCGGACTGTCGGCCACCGCCGAGCAGTCCGGGTTCGCGCTCGGCACGATCACCGCCGCTGCCGCGTTGGAGACTCTGCCCGCCCTCGCCGTCGTGGGCGCCTTCCACGGGGCGGCGGTGTGCGGGGCGGTGGCCCTGCTGCTCACCGTACGGAAGCGCCACACCCGCAAAGCCACGAACCGTTCGTCCACCGACGCAGAAGAGGGAGAGGGCACGCATGGAGCGTCTACGGGGGCAGGCCGTCTGCCGGGGTCCTGAGCCCGAGTGGACCGCGGACGACCCGGCCGACGCGGTGCGGGCGCTGCTGGGCGCGGCCTGCTCGGCGCCCGGCGGTGCCGTCGTCACGGTCGCGGCCGACGGCACGACCGGCTCCCGGTCGTATCCCGAACTGCTGGACGCGGCACGCCGGATGCTCGGCGGGCTGCGTGCCCACGGGGTGCGGCGCGGTGATCCGGTGGTGCTGTGCGGGCTGCCGCTGGACGAGTTCTTCCCCGCCTTCTGGGCGTGTGTGCTGGGCGGAGCGCTCCCGGTGGCGATCGCCGAGCACCCCGCGCCGGGTTCGACGGCCTTCGAACGCCTGGGCCAGACCTGTGCGTTACTCGACGGGCCGCTGGTCCTGACCGACGCCCCCGGCGCGGCGGCCCTCGCCCATGCCACGCCCGCCCCGCGTACCGCCCTCGCCCGGCAGTGCCTCGCCGCACCGCCCGCCCGGGACCACGTCGAGCCCGACCCCTCCGACACGGCTCTGCTGATGCTGTCCTCCGGCAGCACCGGGGTCCCGAAGGCGGCACGGCTGACGCACGCCGGCCTCGCGGACTTCGCGGCGAGCAGCCGGCGGATCCTCGACGTCCGCGCGGACGACACGATGGTGAACTGGCTGCCCGTCGACCACAGCGGCGCCTTCCTCCTCTACCACCTGCTGGCCGTCTTCACCGGCTGCACCAACGTCCACGCCCCCACCGAGCACGTGCTCGCCGACCCGCTGCGCTGGCTCGACCTCCTGCACGAGCACCGGGCGCGGCACAGCTGGGCGCCGACCTTCGCGTACCGGCTCGTCGCGGACGCGCTGGCCGAGCGGCCCGACGGCCACTGGGACCTGGGCGGTCTGAAGTCGCTGCTGTGCGGGGGCGAGCGGGTCGTGCTGCCGGTGCTGCGCCGCTTCCTCGACGCGACGGGCCCGTACGGCGTGCGCGAGGAGCACATCGCCCCGGTGTGGGGCATGGCCGAGACCGTCACCGCCGTCACCTACGGCCGGCTGGACCGGCCCGGCACCGTGCACCGCCTGCTCAAGAGCAGCCTGGGCGGCGACCTGGTGCGGGCCGGCGAGGACGTGCCCGACGCGGACTGCGTCACGTTCGTCGCCTGCGGCTCGCCCGCGCACGGCGTCACGCTGCGTGTCGTCGACGACCGCGGCGACCTCGCCCCGGCGGGCCGGATCGGCCGGCTCCAGGTCCACTCGCCCGCCCGGCTCACCCCCGGCTACGTGCGCAACCCCGAGGCGGACGCCGCCGCCTACCCGGCCGGTCCGGACTGGCTGGACACCGGCGACCTGGCCTTCCTCGACGGCGGCCAGGTCGTCATCACCGGGCGGCGCAAGGACGTCATCATCCTCAACGGCCTCAACGTCTACTGCCACGAGGTGGAGGAGGCCGCCACCGCCGTCGCCGGGGTACGGCAGGGCGAGGTCGCCGCGTGCGGGATTCCGTCGGCGGAGCAGGGCACGGAGGAGCTGGCGGTGTTCTTCGTCAGCCGCGGTGCCGCCGAGGACACCCGGATCGCCGCGGAGGTGAGGGCGGCGCTGTTCAGCCGCCTCAGGCTCACCGCCGCCCACGTCCTGCCCGTCCCCGAGGGCGAGTTCCCGCGGACGCCGGCGGGCAAGGTGCGCCGGGAGGAGCTGCGCAGCCGGCTGACCCGGGACGAGCCGCGGGGCACGGCCCGGGACGGCGGGCCGCAGCACGGGCCGGACCCCGGCCGGGACGGCGAGCCGCAACACGGGCCGAACCCCAGCCGGGACGGCGAGCCGCAACACGGGCCGGGCCCGGGGCGGGACGCCGACGCGATGGTCCGGGTCGTCGGGGAGGAGCTGGCCGCCGTACTCGGCCGCCCGGCCGAGGCGGACCTGCCGTTCTACGAACTCGGCCTGACCTCGCTGCTGTTGGTGCGGCTGCGGAACCGGCTGACGGAGCGCCTCGGCACGCCCGTACCGCAGACGGCGTTCTTCGAGCATCCGACGGTCACGGCTCTCGCGACCCACCTCGCGGCCCACCTCGTGACCCACCCAGCGAACGGGCCCGCACCCACCTCGACTTCGCCGCCCGCACCCGCATCCCCCGCGCCGTCGGCGAGTGAGGCCGCTCCGGGCCCGCCCGCCGCACCCGGTGCGGCACCCACCGGCAGCCGGACCGACCAGCGCGTGGCCGTCATCGGGCTGGCCCTGCGCTTCCCCGGGGCCCGCACGGCGGACGAGTTCTGGGCGAACCTGCGGGACGGCGTGGACAGCGTGCGGGTGTTCGGCGAGCAGGAGCTCGCGGCGGCCGGGCTCACCCCGGAGCAGCGCCGCGCCCCCGGGCACGTGCCCGCCGCCGGAGTCCTGGACGGGGTCGAGGAGTTCGACGCGGACTTCTTCGGGCTGAACCCGCGGGAGGCCGGGCTCACGCACCCCGCGCACCGGCTGTTCCTGGAGTGCTGCCACCAGGCCCTGGAGGAGGGCGGCCACGCGGCGACCGCCCCGGACGTGCGGGTGGGGGTGTTCGCCGGGTCCGGCATGAACCTCTACGACCACCAGCAGCAGCCCCCGGCCGGTACGGCGTACGACCCCGCCGATCCGGCCGCCGGCATGCAGTCGGCCATCGGCCGCGAGCCGGACTTCCTCGCCACGCGCGTCGCCTACCGGCTCGGCCTCACCGGCCCGGCGATCGGCGTGCAGACGGCCTGTTCCACGTCCCTGGTCGCCGTGCACCTGGCGGTGCAGGCGCTGCTCACCGGCGAGACGGACCTGGCCCTGGCCGGTGCCGCCGCGGTGCATCTGCCCCAGGAGACCGGCTATCACAGCCACCCCGGTTCGATCCTGTCCCCCACCGGCCGCTGCCGGGCCTTCGACGCGGAGGCCGACGGCACCGTCGGCGGCAACGGCGTGGCCGCGGTGCTGCTCAAGCGCCTGGACCGGGCGCTGGCCGACGGCGACACCGTGCACGCCGTGATCCTGGGCTCCGCCGTCAACAACGACGGCGCCGCCAAGGTCGGTTTCAGCGCCCCCGGGGTCGAGGGGCAGGTCGAGGTGGTGCGCCAGGCGCTGCGCAGGGCGGACGTGCCGCCGGAGACGATCTCCTACGTGGAGGCGCACGGCACGGGAACGCGGCTCGGCGACCCGGTGGAACTCACGGCCCTGGCACGGGTGCTCACCCCGGAGGGCGACGTCCCGCCGGGCTGGTGCACGGTCGGTTCCGTGAAGCCCAACATCGGTCACCTCGACAGTTGCGCGGGCATGGCCGGGCTCATCAAGACGGTCCTGATGCTGCGGCACCGCACGCTGGTGCCCACCCCGCACCTGACCCGCCCCAATCCCGAACTCCCCCTGCGGGGCAGCCGGCTGCGGCTGGCCACCGAGCTGGAGCCGTGGACGGCACCGGACGGCTCACCCCGCCGGGCCGGGGTGAGCGCGCTGGGCGTCGGCGGCACCAACGCCCACGTCGTCCTGGAGGAGGCCCCGCCCGCGCGCCTCCATCCGGCCCCCGAACCGCCCGTCCTCGTCCCCGTCTCGGCCCGCGACGCCGAGTCCCTCGACGCGCTCACGGCCGCGCTCCGCGACCATCTCCTGGCCCACCCGGACCTGCCGGCCGCCGACGTGGCCGCCACCCTGGCCCTCGGCCGTCCGCACCGCGCCGTACGCACCGCCGTCGCCGGCCGCACGGCCGGGGATCTCGCCGCCGCGCTGGCGGAGCACCGGCCCACCGCACCGGCCGCCCCGGTGGGCCCGGTCGCCTTCGCCTTCACGGGCCAGGGCAGCGCCCGTCGCGGCATGGCGAGCGGCCTGTACGCCGCGCACCCGGCGGCGCGGGCCACGCTCGACCGCTGCGAGGAGCTCCACGTCCGGGAGTTCGGCGGCAGCCTGCTCACCGCGCTGCTCTCGCCCGGCGGCCCCGCCCCGGACGGGACCGCCGAGGAGCAGGAGATCTGGCCCACCGACACCGCACAGGCGGCCCTCTTCGCCCATCACGCGGCACTGGCGGACGCCTGGCAGGCGGCCGGGATCCGGCCGGGGCTGCTGTTCGGGCACAGCGTCGGCGAGTACGCCGCGCTCTACGCGGCCGGTGCCCTCTCCCTGGAGGACGGGCTGCGGCTCACCGCCTGGCGCGGACGTCTGATGCGGGAACGATGTCCGGCCGGGGGCATGCTCGCCGTCCGTTCCGACGCCGCCACCGCCCGCCGCGTCGCCGCTGCCGCCGGTGCGGAACTCGCCGCGGTCAACGGCCCGGCCGCCCATGTGCTCTCGGGCCTGCCGCAGACACTGAAGGAGGCGGCGCGGCTGCTCGACCAGGAGGGCCTGCGCTGGCGTGCGCTGCCGGTCGACCGGGCGTTCCACTCCGCGGAGATCGAGGACGCGCTGGACGCGTTCCGTGCCCGCGCCGCACAGGTGACGTACCGCCCGCTGCGCACCCCCCTGGTGACCACGGCCGACGGGGAGCTGCGCCCGGCGGGCTGGACGGTCGACGTGGAGTACCTGTGCCGCCAGGCCCGGCAGCCGGTCCGCTTCGACCTCGCGATGGCCACGGCGGTCGCGCAGGGCTGCCGCGACTTCGTAGAGCTCGGCGCCGGGCGCACCCTCACGGGCCTCGGGCGCCACTGCGTACCCGACAGCCGGTGGCTGAGCGGGCAGGGCGCGGGAGACACGTCCGCCGAGCAGGCCCAGGGCTTCCTGACGGCCCTGGGCTCGCTGTACGGCAGGGGAGCCGACCTGGACTGGCGGGCGCTGGCCGGCGGCGGGGGCCGGGTGCCGCTGCCGGGGCATCCGCTGCGGCGGCGGGTGGTGCCGTTCGTCGGCATACTGCCGGCCGGGCACACGCCGCCGTCCGGGAGCGCGGCGCCGTCCGGGAGCGCGGCGCCCACAGCTCACGAGCGCGCCGCAGAGCCCGATAACGATGTCCTGGACTTCGTACGGCAGTTGGCGGCCGACAAGCTCGGCCGTCCGGTCGCCGACGTGACACCGGACAGCTCCTTCTTCGAACTGGGCGCCGACTCGCTGTCCTTGATGAGCATGACGACGGAACTGGAGCAGCGGTACGGCGTCCGGGTCCCGGTCCGGGAGGTGTTCGACACGGCCGACACGCCGGGGAGGCTGGCGGAACGGGTCGGGGAGCTGCGGGGAGACGGACGACGGCCGGTGGATCGCCGCCGGGCGGACCACCGCTCGGCGGACCACCGCTCGGCGGAAACGGTGGTCCGGGAGCCGGTGGCAACGGAGTCAGTGGCCATGGGGTCAGTGGCCATGGGATCAGTGACCATGGAGTCAGTGGCGCCCGACGCCCCGCAGGTGTCAGGGGAATCCGTGGCGCCCACTGCCCCGCAGCCGTCACCGGAAGACCGGGAGGGCCTGACCGCCTTCTTCGGGGAACAGCTGCGACTGGCAGGGCAACTGGTCGACCAGGTAGGCGCGATGATCTCCCGCCAGCTCGACGTACTCGCCACGACCGGCACCGGGACGGCACCGCCCCGGACCCCCGCTGTCAGCCCCGCCCCCGCTCCCCGCCCGATCCCTCGCCCCCACCCTCGTCCCTCCATACCGGACGCGGACGCCGCCGGAACCACCGACTTCAGCCTCTACTTCTTCGGCGACTACCCCGAGGACACCGACCACGACAAGTACGGCCTGATCATGGCCGCCGCCGAGTTCGCCGACCGGCAGGGCTTCCACGCCCTGTGGTTCCCGGAGCGGCACTTCAACTCCTTCGGCGCGCTCTTCCCCAACCCCTCCGTCCTGGCCGCCGCCCTCGCGGCCCGGACCGAACGGGTCCGGTTGCACGCCGGTTCCGTGGTGCTGCCGCTGCACCATCCGGCCCGGGTCGCCGAGGAGTGGTCGGTCGTCGACAACATCTCCGGCGGGCGGACGGGCCTGTGCTTCGCGAGCGGCTGGCACGCCACCGACTTCGCGCTCGCCCCGCAGCACTTCGGCCGGCACCGGGAGGTGATGTACGAGCACCTGGCGACCGTACGGGCCCTCTGGTCGGGGCAGCCGGTGAAGACGACCGCGGGTGACGGCACGCCCGTGGAGATCTCCCTGCACCCGCGCCCCGTGCAGGAGCGGCCGCCGATGTACGTGGCCGTCGTCGGGAACCCGGACAGCTACCGCCGGGCGGCCGCCGAGGATCTCGGCGTGGTCACCAACCTGATGACGCAGACGGTGGAGCAACTGGCCGAGAACATCGCGCTGTACCGGCGCTGCCGCGCCGAGCACGGTCTCGACCCGGCGGCCGGGCGGGTGGTGGTGCTCGTGCACACGTACCTGGAGGACGACGCGGAGCGGGCGCGGGCCGAGGCGTACCGGCCGTTCCTGTCGTATCTGCGGTCCTCGCTGTCCCTCTTCGACCAGGTCACCAACAGCCTGGGCTTCCAGGTGGACCTGGAGAACACGCCGGAGGAGGACGTGGAGTTCCTGCTGGGCCGGGCGTACGAGCGCTACTGCGCGTCCCGTGCCCTGATCGGCGACGAGCGCACCGCCGCGGAGACGGTCGGGCGTCTGCTGGCCGCCGGGGCGGACGAGATCGCCTGCTTCGTGGACTTCGGCGTACCGAAGGAGAAGGTGCTGGCGGCACTGCCCGTGCTGGACCGGGTCCGCAGGGCGGCCCCCGCCACGAGCCCGCAGCCGAAGGCTCCAGCGCAGGCGCAGCCCCGATCACTCCCGCAGTCCCGACCGCAGCCGCAGTCCGGACCGTTGCCGGAGGCCCGGCCGCAGCTCCGCCCGGAGCCCGAATCCCGGCCGCCGCACCCAGAACCGCGACCGCAGACACGACCACGGCCGCAACCACAACCACACTCGCGACCGCAACAGGACCCGGAACCGCCCACCGGGGCCACCGCCCGGCCCCCCGCACCGGGCCGCCGCCCCCTCACTCCCGCCCAGCGCCGCATCTGGTTCCTGGAGCAGCTGCACCCGGGCACCGCGATGTACCACGAGCCGAAGGCGATCCTGCTCGACGGCCCCCTGGACGTCGCGGCCCTGCGCTGGGCGCTGCACCGGGTCGCCGACCGGCATCCTGCCCTGCGCACGGTGTTCGGCGACTCGGACGGTGTCCCCTACCAGGAGATACGCGACCTGATGCCGCTCGACTGCCCCGTGGAGGACCACACGGGCGCGACCGAGGAGGCGGCCCTGCGGTCGGTGCTGGCGGCGGACCACGGTCTGAACCTGTCCACCGGTCCCCTGGTCGCGGCCCGGCTGCTGCGCCTCGCCCCGGACCGCCACCTGCTCTTCCTCCTGGCCCACCACATCGTCTTCGACTCGTCCTCCACATCCGTGCTGGCCCGCGATCTCGCCGCGTACTACCGCGCCCGGCGCGGTGCCGGACCCGAGCCCCGGCCCCTGCCCGAACTGCCGGCACCGGCCCGCCCGGACCCCGCCTCCCTCGACTTCTGGCGGCATCACCTCGCCGGCGCACCCGAGCTCACCCTCCCCACCGACCGCCCCCGCCCACCGGTCCGTTCGGGAGCGGGCGCGAGCCTCACCCACACCCTCGACGCCGAACTGATCGACGGCATGCGGAAGTTGGCGGCCGGGCACCGCGCCACCCTGTTCATGGCGCTGACCGGTGCGATCGGCGCGGTCCTCGGCCGGTTCGCCGGGCAGCGGGACGTGGTGATCGGCACGGCGCTGGCCTCCCGTCCCCCGGGCGCCGAGGACCACGTCGGTCTCTTCCTCGACACGGTCCCGTTGCGCCTGGACCTCACCGGCGACCCGGATTTCCCGGCCCTGCTGCGCCGGGTCCGCGAGAGCAGCACCGCCGCGTACGAGCACAGCGGCGTGCCCTTCGACGAGCTGGTCGGCGCGCTCAACCCGCGTCGCGACCCGGGCCGCAACCCGCTGTTCCAGGTGATGGTGGAGTACGAGAACGAGGGCGGGGCGGAGTTCGACCCGCCGGACCTGGCCGCCACCCTGCTCGACGTGCCCAGCGAGCGCGCCCCGTTCGACCTCAGCGTCTACCTCACCCGCCACCCGGGCGGCGTCCGCTTCATGGTCGAGTACGACACGGTCCTCTTCGACGAGGCGACGGTCCGCCGTTTCGTGGACTACGTCGAGCAGGTGCTGCGCCGGGCGCTGGACGCGCCGGACGCGCCGCTGGGGGCGCTGACCTCCCTCACGGCGGCCGACCGTGCGCGGCTGGCCGCCCTGGAGCACACCGCGCAGGCCGCGCCTGCGGGCACCCTGCACGCCCTGTTCGAAGAGCAGGCGCGCCGCACGCCGGACGCGACAGCCCTCCTCGGTGACGAAACCCGCATCAATTACGCGGAGTTGGACGCGGCGGCCAACCGCCTGGCCCACCTGCTCCGCGACCGCGGCGCGCGACGAGGCCACCGCGTGGCGGTCCTGCTCCCCCGGGGCCCCCAGCTGATCACGGCCCTGCTGGCGGTCCTCAAGACGGGAGCGGCCTACGTCCCGCTGGACCCGTCCCTGCCCGCCCCCCGCCGGGCCCTGCTCCTCGCCGACACGGCACCGGTGCTGCTCCTCACCTCCGAGGCCACGCCCGACATGGACGCCGAACTCCCCGTCGTACACGTGGAGTCGGCGGACGAGACCCTCTCCTCCGTCCCCCTCCCGGACGGCGCGGGGCCGGAGGACCCGGCCTACTGCATCCACACCTCGGGCTCGACCGGCCGGCCGAAGGGCGTGCTCGTACCGCACCGGGGCCCCGCGAACCTGGTCCGGCACCACCTGACCCGGCACCCGGCGCTGCGCACCCTCCAGTGGACGTCCCCGGCGTTCGACGTGAGCGTGCAGGAGATCTTCACGACGCTCGCCTCGGGGGCGGCCCTGGTCCTCGTCGACGACGCCGTACGGCACGACCCGACGGCGGTGGCGCGGACCGTCCGCCGCCACGGGGTGCAGCGCCTGTTCATGCCGTGCACCCCCCTGAAGTACCTGATGGAGACGGCTCCCGAACTGCCCTCCCTGCGGGAGCTGTTCTCGGCGGGCGAGGCCCTCCACCTCACCCCGGCCTTCCGCCGCTTCCTGACCGCGCACCCGCAGTGCACGCTGCACAACCAGTACGGCCCCACGGAGACGTCGATCATCGTCACCTCGCACCGCGTCGACCCGTCCGGCGAGGAGTGGCCGCCGATCGGCACGCCGGTGCCGGGGGCCCGCGTCCTCCTCCTGGACGCCGCGGGCCGGCCGGTCCCGGCCGGAGCGGTCGGCGAGATCCACGTCGGCGGGACGCCGGTGGCGCACGGTTACCACGACCGTCCCGCCGAGACCGCCGCCGCGTTCCTCGACGACGGCGCGGGCGGCGTGCGGTACCGCACGGGCGACCTGGGCCGCTGGCGCACCGACGGCACGCTGGAGTACCGGGGCCGGGCGGACGACCAGGTGAAGATCCGCGGCTACCGGGTCGAACCGGGCGAGGTGCGGGCGGCGTTGACGGCCCTGCCCGCCGTCCGTGACGCGGCGGTGCTGCCGCGCCGCGACCGCCACGGCGACAACGAACTGGTGGCGTACGTGGTCCCGGACGAGGGGGCGTCCTGGCCCGAGGCGCGCAGCGCGCTCGCGGCCCGCCTCCCCGACCACCTGGTCCCGCGCCGCTGGGTGTCCCTGGACCGCCTCCCGGTCAACGCCTCCGGCAAACTCGACCGCGCGGCCCTGCCGGAGCCCGGGGACGAGCCGGCGCAGCCCTCGCGAGCGGAGCCGGCGACGGACCTGGAGCGGGCGCTGCACGAGCTGTGGTGCGAGGAACTGGGCACCAGCCCGCTCCCGGTCACGACACCCTTCTTCGAGCTCGGCGGCCACTCCCTGAGCGCCATCCGCCTGCTGAACCGGATGCGGGAGGCGGCGGGCATCGACCTCACGATGGCGGACTTCTTCCTGGACCCGACGATCCGGGGCATCGCGAACCGCCCCCGGGTGATGGACACAGCGCCGATGCCCTCCACCCTCCGCCGCCTGTGGCACCGCCACCACACCCTCACCGACCCGAGCGTCTACAACATCGCCCACCGCATGGACCTGCGCGGCGCGTTGGACCCCGAGGCGCTGCACGCCTCCCTCCACGACGTGGTGACACGCCACCACGCCCTCCGCGCCAGGCCGGTGCACCGACCGGACGGCCGCTACGAGGTGGAGATCCTCTCCGAGGTCCCGGTGGACCTCCCGGTCACCGACCTCCGCGCGGCGGCCACACCACGGGAACGGGCGGCCGACGCCTGGTGCGCGGCAAGAATCTCCACCCCGTTCACCCTGAATGAGCCCCCACTGTTCCGCTTCGCCCTGGCCCGCCTGGCGGACGACCACTGGATCCTGCTGACGGTCTTCCACCACGCGGTCTGCGACGGCTGGTCCGTGGGCCTGATCCGACGCGACCTGCAGGAGTTCTACAACGCGCGCAAAGTCGACGAATCGCCTCAACTACCGTCGGTTGGGCACCACTTCACGGACTTCGCCCGAGCGGAACACACCCTCCCGGAGGACCGCAGGCGAACCCTGGAGCACTTCTGGCGCAAGGAACTCACCGACGTCCCGCTGCGCCCGCCCCTCCCCTACGACCACCCGCACCCCGGCACGCTCTCCGGCCGCGGCGCCCTGCACACCTGGACCGTCGACGACGACACCCCGGCCCGCCTCACGGCCACGGCGACCCGTCTGGGCACCACGCCGTACACGGTCCTGGCGGCCACGTTCGCGAAGTGGCTCGGCACGCTGTGCGGTGATCAGGACGACATCGTCCTGGCGGCGTCCAGCGCGAACCGCATCCCCCGCGAGCGCGCCGAAACGGTCGGCATCGTGGGCGACGCGGTCCTCCTCCGAACCCGCCTGTCCGAGGCGGACTCCTTCGCCACCCTGGTGACCCGACTGGGCACCACCCTCTTCGAGGCCCTGGACCACCAGCAACTCCCCCTGACGGACGTGGTCTCCCTGGTCTCCCCGGAGCTGACGAAGACCCTGTTCCCGACGGTCCTGTTCACGGTCATCACCACGGACCCCCCGACCCTGAACCTCAGGGACGTCCACACCACCATCCACCCCCTCCCCCTCCAGGGCGTGGCCCGCAACGAGCTCTACACCGTGATCACCCCGGAACCGGACCGCATCACGATCACGTTCGAGTACTCGACGGACCTGTTCACGGCGGAGACGGTCGCGGGGTGGGCGGAGTCGTTCTCCAACCTCTTGAGGGAAGTCACAGGCTCGCCCTGACCATCGCGGAGAGGGTGGCTCCGTCCCGTGAGTCACCCTCGTCGCAGTCATCGAAGTCGACGGTGAGCCGGCCTGATGGAGTGTCGTCATGTGAGCCCACTTCGCAAGTGATGGCCGCCCGCAACGGCACCGAGTCTGGCCAGGCAGGCTGTCGCGAAAACCCTCCAGAACCGGCAGCCCGAATGGGAGACTTCCTTCGGACGTAACAACTCAGGGGGGTTCAAAGCATGGCGACGGATGCCCACGACGGACCGGTTCCGGACGGAGACGCTCGTGGGCAGCGAGTCCTCGACCTCGTGGACAAGGCAATCGGCGGCCAGAGCCCGCTGGTGCGCAAGAACATCGCCCGGGCCCGCCAGCGGAACCCCGAAGCGTCGCCGGCGCAGGTGATACGCAACCTGGAGCGGATGTACGTCAGCGCCCTGACCGGGACAGGTGCCGCGGTCGGGGGGACCGCGGCCGCGCCCGGGGTCGGTACGGGAGTCGCGCTGGTGCTGTCGGCGGGTGAGGCACTCTCCTCTCTTGAGCTGACCGCCCTCTTCGCGCTCTCGATCGCCGAGGTCCACGGGGTCCCCATCGACGAGGTCGAGCGCCGCCGGACGATCGTCATGGGGATCCTGCTCGGTGGGAGCGGCTCCACCACCATCACCAAGATCGCCGAGCGGACCGGGCAGCACTGGGGACGTCAGGTCGTCGCCAAGGTTCCGGTCGAGACGCTGCGTCAGATCAACAAGATCCTCGGGAGGAACTTCATCACCAAGTACGGGACCAAGCAGGGGATCATCGTTCTCGGCCGAGTGGCGCCGTTCGGTATCGGCGCTGTGATCGGCGGTGGGGCCAATGCCGCCATGGCCGCTCTCGCGGTGAGGGCCAGTCGTCGCGCGTTCGGCCCTGCCCCGACGTCGTGGGACTGCTGACGCGCAGGACTTCACCGGCGTGCCTGAACCTGCCCGGCTGATCTCGGTGCCCTGAAGGGCGTCGAGCACCCGCCTCCGCCCTATGAGTCGGATACGGCACCGTGCAAACACCTCCGGGCCGTCTGAGCGCGCTGACGCCGAACCTCGCCTCCGAGTAGCCCACCAAAGGGTGGTTCGGTGTTTGGTTTGGCGGACCCTTGGCGAGTTCAGCGGTCGGCGGGCGGGGAGGCCGTGGCACTGGATGGCCGTTTCCCTCGCTCGCTGATGGTCTCGGGCCCCGCTCTCGGAGCAAACGTGCGCAGGACCGAGCCCGGTGCTCCACTCGCGCCAAAGGGCTTGTTCACCGCCTCCGCAACCGTCTGGACCGGGCGAAGCGTGACTCCCGCACGTCAGACGGCAACCACATGCACATCCGTCGGCGCCAGGACTGTCAGGTAGGCCTGGATGTCCGACGGGTCGGTAGTGAAGATCACCGCACTGCCGTGCCGGGCGGCCGCCAGGGCCACCCAGGCATCCACCGCGTCCGGTCGCTTCTTCGCCGGCAGGGCCGCCCTGCCCAGGGCGGTGCCGATGCGCCGCCAGTCCGCGAGGTCCGGGCCCGTCGCGCAGGCCAGGCACTCCGGACGGCCGGCCTTCGTCTCGCGCATGGGCGGTTCGGACGTACGGGCCTGAGGGACCGTGCAGTCCTTCAGGACCCCGGACAGGGCGTGCACCAGCGCCGGCTGGGGGCGCCACACCTGGGCAAGGACCGGGCCGAGTACCAGTGCCCGATGCGGGACCGTGCGCAGTCCCTCGTGGAGAGCCACCGCCTTGGCCTTGCGGTCGGCGAGCGCGATGAGCATGCCTGTGTCGTAGACCGGCACCCGTGCGCTCACGCGGCGTGCCCCGGACGGCGGCCTTGCCGTTCCTGGCCGCGGACGAGCCCTAGGGCCTCCTCGACTTCGAGGCGCTCCTGCTCCGTCAGTTCTGCGGCCGGTTCCCGGGCCGGTTCGGCGGGCAGCCCGTCCGCCGCCCGCTCCGCCCGGGCGATGAGTGCGTCCACCTCGGCGAACTGTTCGTCTATGGCGTCGCTCTCGGCCATCTGGCGCGTGGCGGCATGCACCAGGTACGCCGAGACGTCCATGCCCGCCTGTTCGGCGTGCTGCCTGATGCGCTCGGCCTGGTCCTGATCCAAGCTGATACTGATCCGCGTCTTTGCCACGAAGGCATCGTAATACGCGTATGACGGCGGTGCGAGTGCTACGGGACAGGTCGGTCGGTTCGAGTCCCTCTCGCACAGAGGAAATGAGAGGGACCGGCCCCTTCATCACCGCGTCCTCGCTGCCGGAGCCGCGATCACCCGCTCAATGTCGCCGACCAGCGCCGGGCCGTGTCGCGGTCGGCGTGGGACTCCGGGCACCGGGCCTGGGCGTGTGGCGGGCAGCGGGCCGTCTGCGGGTCTGCCAGTAGCGGCGCAGCAGCAGTACCAAGCCGCGCGGCCGGACGCCGATGGTGGAGGCGGTGGCGGTGCGAGGAGCCGGTCCGCGTCCGCGAGCGGCACGTTCACACTGCCGAGGTAACCGGCTTCTGCTACCCCGCAGGGGAACGCCTCAGCGCTAGCCGAGAGGCAGCGGCAGACGAGTCGGGCTGTACGCCGGGTTCTGTTCCCGGTGCTCCTCGCGGAGCGCCGGGCGACGGCCATCCATCTAGGGCCGGCGTTGCCGCCGGCCTCGTGCGGTCTACCCGCGGACTCGGGCGGGCAGCCCTCGAACGTCCGCGCAGAGACACCGGGGTGTCTCCTCTTGACCTTGCTCCGGGTGGGGTTTACCTAGCTGCCTGAGTCACCCCAGGCACTGGTGGTCTCTTACACCACCGTTTCACCCTTGCCCAGCACCGAGGTGCTGGGCGGTCTGCTTTCTGTGGCACTGTCCCGCGGGTCACCCCGGGTGGCCGTTAGCCACCACCCTGCCCTGTGGAGCCCGGACGTTCCTCGGGAAGCTCCCCGTCAGGGGGACTCCACGCGGCCGTCCGCCCGGCTCGTCTGCCGTGTCGACCATGGTACCCGGCGTGGCGTGGGCTTCGGTGCCGCCGCCGTGGCCAGGACCGAGCCGGCCAGGATCAGGGCGAAGGCGGCCGCCACGGTCGGGGTCAGCTGTTCGTCCAGGAAGACGGTGCCCGCCGCCACCGCGACCGCCGGGTTGACGTACGTGATGACCGCCGCGCGGGTCGGGCCGACCTCCTTGATCAGTTCCAGGAACGCCACGAACGCGATGGCCGTGCAGACGACGCCGAGCGCCACGAGGGCGGTGAGGGTCTGCGGTGAGGGGAGGGTCGCGGGGCGGGAGGCGACGGCCGCGGGGGCGTAGACCAGGGCGGCCAGTGCCAGGCAGGGCGTGATGAGGTGCAGGGTCGGGACGTCCTTGAGGTGGCGGCTGGCGATCAGGGGGGCCGTGGCGTAGCCGACGACCGTCACCAGGACCTCCGCCAGGGAGAAGGCGTCGCCGCCGGTCAGGTGCGGGACGGTGAGTACGCCCACGCCGGCCAGGCCCAGCGCGAGGCCGGTGACACGGCGGGTGCCGAGGGACTCCGCCGCGCCGAAGAAGCGGGAGAGGAGGACCGCGACGATCGGCACGCCCGCGATCAGCAGGCCCGCGGTGGAGCTGGACAGGTGGCGTTCGGCGTCGGTCAGGGTGTACCAGGGGCCGACGATCTCGATGACCGCGAAGGCCAGCATCGGCTTCCAGTGCGTCCGCACGGTGCGGGTCAGGCCCGGTTGGCGCAGGGCGAAGGGGAGGAGGAGGGCGGCGCCGAGCGCGCAGCGCGCGAACACCACCGCCGACGGGGACAGCTCGTCCACCGCCACCTTGATCAGCAGGTAGGGGACGCCCCAGACCACTCCCATCAGGGAGAACAGGAACCAGCCGCGTGCAGTCATGCGCCGAGTGTCGGCCGTCTCAGCCCGCCGCGTCTTGAACGCTGTTGCGGTACGCCGCCGGGGTCACGCCCAGCACGCGGCGGAACCAGCGGGTGAGGTGGGCCTGGTCGGCGAAGCCGACGAGCGCGGCGACCTCGGCGGGGCGCAGGCCGGAGTCCAGCAGGCGGCGGGCCCGGGCCACGCGGTGCTGGGCGAGCCAGGCGTACGGCGGTACGCCCATGGTCGTGCGGAAGGCGCGGAGCAGCTGGTAGCGGGACAGGCCCAGGTCGGTGGCGAGGGCGGCCAGGGACGGAGGTTGAAGCAGTTCGTCCGCGAGGCGGTCGCGTACGGTCCGGGCGATGTGGTCGGCGCCCGGCACGGTGCCGCTCGCCGCGCGGGCCGTGGAGTGCCGGTGGGCCAGGGCCGTGAGCAGCCAGGGCAGGCGGGACTCGGCCTCCAGCGGGTCGGGGCAGGCGCTGATGTCGGTGTGGGCGGCGCGCAGGGCCGCGGCGAGTTCCGGGTCGTGCAGGACGGGGTCGCGGAAGTGCGGCAGGCCGCCGAGGGTGCCGTCGGTGAGCAGGGCGGGGCCGGCGTAGAGGGCCTGGTAGGCGTAGCCGTCGGCGGCGGCCGGTCCGCCGGTGTGCATCTCGCCCGGTTCCAGCACGACGATCGAGCCGGGGTAGGAGTGGATGTGCCCGCCCCGGTAGGCGATGACTTCCGACCCACCGACCGTGACGCCGACGGTGAACTCGTCGTGGGCGTGGGGTGCGTAGGTGTGCTGGTCGAAGCGGGCGGTGAGCAGGTCCAGAGGCGGACCGCCGCGGCCCAGCCGCGCCCTGGTCCAGCTGGCCTGTTCGCGTGTTCCCATGACGCACCCCCGGCCACCAGGGGATCAGAGGAGCTCCGCGGTGTCCAGATCGGCACGGGCGGCAAGAGCACCGCGTTTCGTCCGATCGTGCGTGCTTGACCCTGCCGCAGCGTCAACGTCTTGACTGGTGGCATGCGGATCGGAGAACTCGCCTCGGCCGTCGGTGTCACCACGCGGGCCGTGCGGCACTACCACCATCTGGGGCTGCTGGCCGAGCCGGAGCGGCGGGCCAACGGGTACCGGGAGTACACGCTGCGGCACGCCGTTCTGCTGGCGCGGATCCGGCGGCTCACCGAGCTGGGGCTGGGGCTCGCCGAGGTGCGGGACGTGCTCGCGGACGACGCGGGCAAGGACCTCGTCGAGGTGCTGACCGAGCTGGACGAGGATCTGGCGCGGCAGGAGGAGGCGATCCGGGAGCGGCGGGGCCGGTTGCGGGCGCTGCTGGAGGCGGAGGGCGGGCTGCCCGCGGAGGGGCCCGTGTCGCCCGAACTGGCCGCGCTGTTCGCCGGGGCGGCGCATCTTTCGGACAGCCCGATGGCGGCCAAGGACCGCGAGATCATCGCCTTCCTGGAGACCTCCATGCCTCCCGGGGAGCGCGAGCGGATGGTGGCGTCGATCGGGGAGGCGCTGGGCAGTCCGGGAGCCGTGGCGCGGGCCGGTGAGGCGTACGCGCTGCTGGACGCACTCGCCGGCGCCGAGCCGGACGATCCGCGGGTCGGGGAGGCGGCCCGGGTGCTCGCCGGGTGCATTCCCCCGGGGCTGCTCCCGGAGACCGGGACCGCGGCGCTCGACCGGGACGACGGTGTGCTGCGCGCGTTCTGGGCCGACCTGGCCCCGGCGCAGGCCGAGGCGATCCGGGCGGCGCTGCGGATCCTCGGGGAGCGGCGATGAGAATCGCGTGGCTGCTGGTACGGCGCGAGGTGCGGGTGCTGATGAGTCTGGTGATGTGGGTGGCCCGGCGTACTGACGGGACGAGGGGGTGCCTGGCCTTCGGGTACGCGCGGGGACAGGGCGCCCTGATGGCCGGTTTGGCGTTCGTGTGCGTCGTCGAGACGGTCGCGCTGTCCGTGCTGCTGCGGGACTTCCCGACCGTGCACGCGGTGCTGTTGTTCCTGGACGTGTACGGCGTGGTGGTCGTCGTGGGGCTGCACGCCTCGTCCGTCGTACGCCCGCACGTGCTGGATCCGCAGGGCGGCACCCTGCGGATACGGCGGTACGTCCACGTCGACCTGTGGGTGCCGCTGGAGCGGATCGCCTCGGTGCGGCGCGAGCTGCGGATGACGCACGAGCGGGCCGACGGTGAGCTGGACGTCGAGGTCGGGTCGCGGACCACGCTCACACTCGTACTGACCGAGCCGGTCACCCACGTCTCGTTCCTCGGCCGGCGCCGCGAGGTCCGGGTCGTCCGCTTCCACGCCGACGACGCCGACGGCCTGCTCCGTGCCCTCGGCCCGGCGCGGGTGTGAGACCCCCGTACGCTGTCGGCGGAGTTCGATCGAAGGAGTACGTGTGCTTGTCCTGCTGCCGCCGTCCGAAGGAAAGGCCTCGTCCGGCCGTGGTGCGCCGCTGAAGCCCGAGTCGCTGTCCCTGCCGGGGCTCGCCGGGGCCCGGGAGGCCGTCCTCACGGAGCTGGTCGAGCTGTGCTCCGGCGACGAGGACAAGGCGCGCGAGGTGCTGGGGCTGAGCGAGGGGCTGCGGGGCGAGGTCGCGAAGAACGCGGAGCTGCGGACGGCGGGGGCGCGGCCGGCCGGGGAGATCTACACCGGCGTGCTGTACGACGCGCTGGGCCTGGCCACCCTCGACACGGCCGCCAAGCGCCGCGCGGCCCGGTCGCTGCTGGTGTTCTCGGGGCTGTGGGGTGCCGTGCGGGTGACGGACCGGATCCCGTCCTACCGGTGCTCGATGGGCGTGAAGCTGCCGGGGCTCGGGGCGCTGGGCGCGCATTGGCGTACGCCGATGGCGTCGGTGCTTCCCGAGGTGGCCGGGGGCGGGCTGGTGCTGGACCTGCGGTCGGCCGCGTACGCCGCCGCGTGGAAGCCGAAGGGCGAGGTGGCCGGGCGGACGGCGACCGTGCGGGTGCTGCACGCACCGACCCGGAAGGTGGTCAGTCACTTCAACAAGGCGACCAAGGGGCGGATCGTGCGGAGCCTGCTGACCGCCGGGGCGGCGCCGGAGTCGCCGGCGGAGCTGGTGCAGGCGCTGCGGGACCTGGGGTACGTGGTCGAGGCGGCGGCGCCCGGGAAGGCCGGTCAGGCGTGGGCGCTGGACGTGCTGGTGGACGAGGTCCACTGACCCGCGTTGCAGTAAGTGCAACGCCCTTTGCGCACTCTGCATTGTCGACGGCAGGATGAGGCCATGACCTCCTCCTCCGCCCTGCCCTCCTCCGTGCTGGACCTCGCGCCCGTCGTCCCCGTCGTCGTCGTCGAGGACGTCGGCGACGCCGTACCGCTGGCGCGGGCGCTGGTCGCCGGGGGGTTGCCGGCGATCGAGGTGACGCTGCGGACGCCCGTGGCCCTGGACGCGATCCGGGCCATCGCCCGGGAGGTGCCGGAGGCGGTGGTCGGGGCCGGGACGGTGATCAGCCCCGGGCAGGTGGCGGACGCGGTGGCGGCGGGGGCCCGGTTCCTGGTGAGCCCCGGCTGGACCGAGGGACTGCTGGAGGCGATGCGGGGCTCCGGTGTGCCGTTCCTGCCGGGGGTGTCGACCACGTCGGAGGTCGTGGCGCTGCTGGAGCGCGGGGTGCGGGAGATGAAGTTCTTCCCCGCGCAGGCGGCGGGCGGCACGGCGTATCTGAAGTCGCTGGCGGGACCGCTGCCGCAGGCGCGGTTCTGCCCCACCGGCGGGATCGGCCCGGACTCCGCGCCCGACTATCTGGCACTGCCCAACGTCGGTTGTGTCGGCGGCAGTTGGATGCTGCCGCGGGACGCCGTCGCGGGCGGCGACTGGGGCCGGGTCGAGGAGCTGGCCCGGGCCGCGGCGGGGCTCAGCGCAGGTGGGACGTGTCGTTGAGGAGGCGGACGCTGGCGTTGCCGTCCGCGTAGTACGCCACGACCGACAGGGACGCGGCCGACAGCTCCATGCGGAACACGGACTCGGCCGGGGCGCCCAGGGCGAGCCGGACGAAGGTCTTGATCGGGGTCACGTGCGTGACGAGCAGGACCGTGCGGCCCTGGTGGGCGGCGATCAGCTTGTCGCGGGTGGCGGCGATCCGCTCGGCGGTCGCGGCGAAGCTCTCGCCGCCGCCGGTGGGTTCGGCGTCCGGGGAGGCCAGCCAGGCGTTCAGGTCGTCGGGGTGACGTTCGCGCACCTCGGCGAAGGTGAGTCCCTCCCAGGCGCCGAAGTCGGTCTCGCGCAGCCCGTCCTCGATCTCCACGTCCAGCCCGAGCCGGGCCGCTACGACAGCGGCCGTCTCCCGGGTCCGGGCCAGGGGCGACGAGACGACCGCCTGGATCGTCCCGCGCCGGGCCAGCATCGCGGCGGCCCGCTCGGCCTGCTCCCGCCCCACGTCGGAGAGCGACGGGTCGGTGCCGCCGCTCCCCGAGAACCGCTTCTGCGGCGTCAGCGGCGTCTCCCCGTGCCGGAGCAGCACGAAGGTGGCCGGGGCACCCATGTCCGCGGGCGCCCATCCGGGCGAGGCCACGGTGGTGGCGGCACGGGTGTCGGCGACGGCTTTGGCGGCGCGGGTGTCGCCGACGGATTCGGCCGTGCGAGTGTCGCCGACGGAATCGGCGGTGCGGGTGCCGGCGACCGATTCGGCGGTGCGGGTGTTGGCGACCGATTCGGCGGTGCGGGTGTTGGCGACCGATTCGGCGGTGCGGGTGCCGGCGACCGACTCGGCAGTGCGGGTGCCGGCGACCGACTCGGCAGTGCGGGTGCCGGCGACCGATTTGGCAGTGCGGGTGCCGGCCGCGGCCGCGGTAACGGGGGTGTCGGCTTCGGCTCGGGGGGCGGGGGTGGCGACGCCGGCCTCGGCGGGAGTGTGAGCATCGGCCGTGGCGGCGGAGGCGCCGACGGCTCCGGCCTCGGCGGCGCGGGTGCCGGCTTCGACTTCGGCGGCACCGGTGTCCACTTCCGCCTCGGCAGCAGGGACACCGACCTCGCCCTCAGCGGCAGGGGCACCTATCGCACGCCCGGCTCCAGGAACGCCAGTCCCACCCCCGGCGGCAGGGTCGTCGGCCCCGCCGTCGCCGAGGGAGGCCCCGGCGCCGCCCGCTCGTCCCGCCGTCAGCGCCTCACGGACGCGAGCCGCGCCCGCCGCCGCATCGCCCGGCGGCTCCGGCCGCTCCGGCGTCGCCGCGGCCGTCGCCCGTGCGGCTCTCCGGTCCGCCGTGTCCAGGTCGAGGTCGGCCGTCGAAGCCGACTCCGACCACTGCTCGCCCTTCGCACCCGCGTCCATCGCCTCGTTGGCGAGCCGGTCCGCGTGCTTGTTCCGCTCGCGCGGTATCCACTCGTACGTCACGCGTCCCGGCGGGAAGATCCGGGCCGCCTCCGCGGCCAGGGGCCTCATCGCGGGATGCTTGACCTTCCAGCGGCCCGACATCTGCTCGACGACGAGCTTGGAGTCCATCCGGACGTGGACGGTGGCGGCCGGGTCCAGGGCGTGGGCGGCGCGCAGGCCTGCCAGCAGGCCCCGGTACTCGGCGACGTTGTTCGTGGCGACGCCGATGTACTCGGCGGCCTCCCGCAGCGTCTCCCCGGTCGCCGCGTCGCTCACCACGGCCCCGTAGCCCGCGGGCCCCGGGTTGCCCCGTGACCCGCCGTCCGCCTCGACGATGAACTCCCGCACCGGAGCGGCTCCTTAGAGGACTAGATACCGGACTCGGACGTGCGCACCAGGATGCGGCGGCAGTTCTCGCAGCGCACCACCGTGTCGGGCGCCGCCTTGCGGATCTCGTTCAGCTCGGTGATGGCCAGCTCCTGGCGGCAGCCCTGGCAGCTGCGCGCGTACAGCTTCGCCGCGCCGACGCCGCCCTGCTGCGCGCGCAGCTTGTCGTAGAGCTTGAGCAGGTCGGCGGGGACGGACCCGGCGATGACCTCGCGCTCCTTGGTGACCGTGGCGACCTCGGCGTCGATCTCCTCGAACGCCGCGTCGCGCCGCGCGGTGGCGTCGTCGATCTTCGCCTGGACCGAGGAGACCCGCTCGGTCAGCTCGGCGACCCGCTCCTGCGCGGACTCCCGGCGCTCCATGACCTCCAGCACCACGTCCTCCAGGTCGCCCTGCCGCTTGGCGAGGGAGGCGATCTCGCGCTGGAGGTTCTCCAGGTCCTTGGGGGAGGTGACGGCACCGGAGTCCAGGCGCTGCTGGTCGCGGGTGGCGCGCTGGCGCACCTGGTCCACGTCCTGCTCGGCCTTGGTCTGCTCGCGTGCGGTGTCGCTCTCCTCGGTCTGCGCGGCGACGAGCAGGTCGCGCAGCTGCGTGTGGTCCTTGGTCAGCGACTCGATCTCGGCGTGCTCGGGCAGCGACTTCCGCCGGTGGGCCAGCTGCTGGAGGCGGACGTCGAGGTCCTGGACGTCGAGAAGGCGGATCTGGTCGGCGGGCGCGGCGTTCAGTTCGGGGCTCCCAGGGGGTCAGAAGTGGTCGAGGCCGCGTGGGCGGTCCAGGGGTCGGTGACCGTCTTCGAGACGTGGACCCGCAGGTCCCATCCGTTGCGGTCGGAGATCTCGTCGAGCTGGCTCGCGGCCAGCTCGCACCAGGGCCACTCGGTGGCCCAGTGCGCCGCGTCGAGCAGCGCGAGGGGACTGTGGGCCACGGCCTCGGAGGCCGGGTGGTGGCGCAGGTCCGCGGTGAGGAAGGCGTCGACGCCCGCCGCGCGCACCTGGTCGAAGAGGCTGTCGCCGGAGCCGCCGCTGACGGCGACCGTGCGCACCAGCGCCTCGGGGTCGCCGGCGACGCGGATGCCCTGCGCGGTGGCGGGCAGCCGCTCGGCGGCGCGGGCGGCGAGCTCGCGGACGGTCAGCGGGTGGTCCAGCGCGCAGACGCGGCCCAGGCCGCGGCGGCCCTCCGGGTCGGTGGGGTCCGGCACGAGGGGCCCGGTCACCCGGAGGCCGAGGGCGCCCGCGAGGGCGTCGGAGACACCCGGGTCGGCGGTGTCGGCGTTGGTGTGGGCGACGTGCAGCGCGATGTCGTTCTTGATGAGCGTGTGGACGACCCGGCCCTTGAAGTGCGTCGCCGCGACCGTCGTGGTGCCGCGCAGGTAGAGCGGGTGGTGGGTGACGAGCAGGTCGGCACCCAGCTTCACCGCCTCGTCGACGATCTCCCGGACCGGGTCGACGGCGAACAGCACGCGCGTGACCTGCTGGTCCGGGTCGCCCACGACGGTGCCGACCGCGTCCCAGGACTCGGCCCGCTCGGCGGGCCACAGGGTCTCCAGCGCGGCGATGACTTCAGACAGACGGGGCACGGGTGCAAGGCTACCCGTCTGATCTGTGGCGTTGAACCGCCACCGCAGCCGCCGGCGCGACCGCCGCCGCAGCCGCCACCGCCTCTGCGCGCCCGCCTTCGCCGCGCTCAGCACAAACGCCCCCCTCCCCTCAGGCGAATCGTTCCTGGAACACCCTTATGTGTGAAGTGGGGCGCCAGGGAATTCCCCGCCCGTTCGTGCGAAAACTACGTTCGTCACTGGAGGTGACCGAACGATGACTGCCTGTGCGATCGAGCCTTCGGCGGGGCACGAGGACGGAGAGGGTGCCGCGCCGGCCGGCTGCACGCTCAGTGCGGACGGCTCCTACGGCGCGCGCCTCGCCGCGGCCGGCGACGCCTGGTTCCCGGAGCGCTGGACCCTCGACGGCCCCGAGCCCTATGCGGTGCCCCTGCCCCGCAACCAGCCGGAGGAGCCGGGCACCGAGGTGCAGCCGATGGGTGACGGGCGGGTGCTCATCCACCGCCGGGTGGCCGGGCGGCACGCCTTCTCGCTGCTGTACCCGACCGGGCCCGGCACGGGCGAGCTGCCGCTGGGCGCGGTCGAGTGCCCGGACGGCAGCGGCCGGCTGCGGCTGCTGCCGCCCGCGCCCTGCGGGGAGAAGGCGTACGCCCTGGCCGTCGGGCCGCGCTCGACGTCGGTGTGGCTGGTGGCGGGCGGGGCCTTCGGACCCGAGCGGGTGGCGGAGCTGCCCGGCCGCGGCTCCGGCGGGGTCTGGCTGGACCGCGCCGGGCGGTTGCTGGCCCTGGACCGGGAGACGGGCGGGCGCACCAAGACGGTCGTGGTGGACCTGGAGCGCGGCGGTGAGGTGTCGCCGCTGCTGCAGATCGCCGCGGACAGCGACGACCGGCTGCTGCTCGCCGACCACGACAGCGGCCTGCTGATCGTCCGCTCCGACGCGCCCTCGCCGGGGCAGGGCCGGCTGGGCTGGGGTGTGCTGGGCAGCACGCTGCCGCTGCGGTTCCCGGAGTGCCTGCGGCTGCGGGACTGCTCCGTCACGCCGTTCGCGATCCAGCCGGGGCAGATGCTGACGCCGGAGAGCTGTGCGGTGGCGCTGCGGGTCGACGGGCCCGCGGGCAGCTGGGTCGGGGTGTGGCGGCCGGCCGAGCGCCGGGTGCACCATCTCCCGGCGCCCGAGGGGTGGCTGGCGGGCACGGGCCTGTGGACGCCGGACGGGATGCTGCGGCTGCCGTACGCGACACAGGCGGTGCCGTGCGGGGTGGCGCTGGTGTGCCCGCCCGCGCCCGTCCCGGCGGAGTCCGGCGCCGTGCCGCCGCCTTTCGGGCCCGAGCCGGGCGCCCCGGTTCCGGAACGGCCCGCGCGACCCGCCGAGCCGGGACCGGCCACCGAGCCGGGCTCGTCCACCGGACCGAGACCGACCACCGGGCTCACGCAATCCGCCGGGCCAGGGCCGTCCACCGGGCCGAGACCGACCACCGGGCTCACGCAATCCGCCGGGCCAGGGCCGTCCACCGGGGCGGGACCGTCCACCGGGCTCACGCGATCCGCCGAGCCAGGGCCGTCCACCGGGCTCGTTCCGTCCGCGCAGGCGGGACCGCTCCTGGAGCCCGGACCGCTTCTGGAGCCGGGAGCGCCCTTCGAGCCCGGGCGGCCCGCCGCGCAGGACCGGCCCGGGTCGCCTCCGGCGCCCTCGGCAGCACGCCCCGTGCCCCTTCAGGAGGCGCCCCTGGGACGCCTTGTAACGAACTAGTGCCGGTTGGCGCGACCGCCTGGATCCCGGGCGTGGGGCGCCGGTTAGACTCACCCGGCTGAAAAAAGATCATGTTGACGGGGTGAATTCCATCCGATGAACGACGCCAGCACGAACCAGCCGCGCATGGCCGACGTCCAGGAGACCTCCACCGGCCACGGCCGGCACCGTGGCGAGGTCTCCACGCACGACAGTGAGACGGCTCCGCGCGGACGCCACCGCAAGCCGGTGGCGGAGACCGAGCAGGCCGTGACTGCGGCCTGACGGCCCGTCAGTCACCAGACTGCGAACGGCCCCTCCCGCCGCACGGCGGGAGGGGCCGTTCCCGTTCCCCGCCCGCGCGCCACCGCCTCACCCGCGCCGCCCGAGCCCGAGCACCTCCGCCGCCGCGAAGGTCTCCCCCACCGTCCGGTCCGCGCAGCGACCTCCTCGGCGAAGGTGCCGGTGAGCGTGCCGGTGCCGGTGCCCGTGCCCGTGCCCGTGCCGGCGAAGCCGAGGACGTCACCGCCGGGCGCCGGAAGTCGGGGGTGCCGGAACCGCACCCTGCCGGGTCCGAACCCCACCGCCTCGACGTCGTCGAGGACCTCCGGCTCGTCCTGGCCGATTTCGTGCAGTACGGCCCGTACGGCTGCGCGCATGGTGCGGCTCCCCTCGTACGGCATGCCGGGTCAGGTGTGTTCGACGATCGTGTCGGCCAGGACCGGCGCGTCACCGCGCTCGACGGCGCCGACGGCGACCCGGGTGGAGCGCGGCCCGTGCCACATGCGGATCCGCAGCGTCTCCCCCGGGTAGACGATTCCGGCGAACCGGGTGGTGTACGACCGGACCCGGGTGACGTCCCCGCCGAGCAGCGTGTCGACGACCGCCTTGAGCGTCATGCCGTAGGTGCACAGGCCGTGCAGGACGGGCCGCTCGAACCCGGCGCGCCGGGCGAAGCCGGGGTCCGCGTGCAGGGGGTTGAAGTCGCCGGAGAGGCGGTAGAGCAGGGCCTGGTCCTCGCGGACGCGGCGTTCGACGGTCCGGTCGGGGTCGCCTGCGGGGGGCTCCAGGCGGGCGGAGGGGCCGCGGTCGCCGCCCCAGCCGCCCTCGCCGCGGACGAAGATCCGGGCGTCGCCGGTCCACAGCGGGCCCTCGGCGTCGTGGACGTCGGTGCGCAGCACGAGGACGGCCGCCTCGCCCTTGTCGTACACGGCGGCGATGCGGTGGGTCGCGGTGGCGGTGCCCGCCGCGGGCAGGGGCCGGTGGACCACCAGGCTCTGGCCGCCGTGCAGGACCCGGGCGAGGTCGACGTCGACGCCGGGCATGGACAGCCCGTCGGTCACGCCCGGCTTCCCGCCGCCCGCGACGGTGGCGAAGCTGGGCAGGACGTGCAGCCGGGACTCCAGGGTGTAGCGCAGCTCGCCGGGGTCGGTGGCGGGGACGCCGGCGCCGATGCCGAGGTGGTAGAGCTGCACGTCCCTGTGGTCCCAGGAGAGCTCGCCGGTCCGGGGTCCGGCGGCGAGCGCCTTGGCTGCGTCGATGGGCATGGGGCTCCTGATCGCCGTGGGAAGGCTTCGGCACGGCCGTCCGCACCGTCGGCCGCGCCGAGGCCGCCTGGGGGGCCGAACTGGAACGCGTCCCAGTCCCGCGCCGTCTGTATAGCCGAGCCCCCCACAGGTGTGAAGCCTTCTGACGCCGTGTCAGATCCGGGTCGGACGCCACCGGGCCGGGTGCCCCGGACGCGGCGCCGGCGTGTACGTTGGCCGGGGGTCCGCGCCGCACCGCGGCGGCGCCGGCACCCGGACCGGCACCGGCGGACGACCAGCCGCGACCCGCCGCGACCACCAGGGGAAACGGAGCACATGGCACGCGTCGCCGTCATCACCGCGCCGAACATCGGGTACCGCAACACCGGCATGCTGAGCGTCGACCTGGCGTTCGAGTCCCTGCGGCGACGGGCGGGCGGCGCCTTCGACGCCACCTGGTACACGCTGCACACGCCTCAGACCGTGCCGCTGCGGGCGGGCGCGCGCAGCACCGACGTCCCGCTCGTCTTCCATCCGCTGGCCGAGAACCTCGACGCGCTGCGCGACCACGACGCCGTCGTCTTCTGGGGCGACTTCCTGCACACCCGGCACTACCTGGCGCAGGACGCGACCAACCGCCTGCTCGACTTCGGCATCGCCGCCGACCGGGACGCCGCCCGGAGCCTGCTGAACCGCACCCTGCTCTTCGCGGACCAGCCCGACGAGCTCCTCGCGCGGACCCTCAGCTACGGCGGCACCGTCCTGCACAACACCCAGTCCGACTACGAGGACAAGGAGTACGGCCCGCTCTTCACCCGCCTGGTCCGGCGCAGTCACCGGATGTGGGTGCGCGACCCGCTCTCGGCGGCGAAGATCGCGCACCTGCGCGGGGACCGTACGACCGACCACTTCGGTTCGGACGCGGCGCTGCTGTCCCGCCCCGGCGACCTCGACCACCTGCCGACCACGCCGTGGTCGCGTTCGGTGCCGCAGGGCGGGGCCATCGGCGTGTTCCTGGGCGCCCGCACCCCCGTCCCCGACTGGCTGCCCGCCCACTGCCAGGCCCTGTCCGACCGTCTGGGCGCCCCGCTGGAGTGGCTGCCCTGGTTCGACCGGGACGTCCCCGCCCCGGTCGGCCACATCCCGGCCCGCCCGGGCGAGCGCACCATCGGCGACCTGCTGGCGGTGCTGCCGCGTTACCGGCTGGTCGTCACGGACACCTACCACCTGGCGGTCAACGCCTGGGGCGCCGGCACCCCGGCGGTGTGCGTCGGGGCGCCCGAGCCGACGCCCAAGACGCACGACGACTACCTGACGCTGAGCGACGTCAAGAAGCACGTCTTCCACATGGCGTACGACGCGACGGACTTCTACCTGTCCACGCAGGAAGGCACGGAGGGGCGGGAGGGACGCGAGCGGGACCTCGACCGGCTCGTGCGGCTCCTGGAGGGCGGCGGGGCCGAGGCCGTCGCGACCCGCATCCGCGCGCACGCCGACCACTCGGCGGCGGTCTTCACCGAGACGCTGACCTCCCTGCTCGACCCGCCCCGCACGCCCCGGGGGGCGTGACCGGCCGCCTCACCCCCCGGCCTCGCGCGAAGGCGCCGCTACGGCTTCTCCGCACGCCGGAACAGCGCGGTCCACAGGAAGGACTCGCCGAAGCGGTCCGAGTCCTGCGGCTCGTCGCGCATCCGCCGCAGTTCGAGCACGGTCAGCCCGGAGAAGATCCCGCGCAGCGCCTCGGCGCTGTAGGCGAGTCCGCCCCGCAGTCCGGCTCCGTCACGGTAGAAGTCCACGTCGGGCACCTCCGACCCCATGCCGCCGGCCCCGGCCGCGAAGCAGGTGAGCCCGAACAGGCCTCCCGGCGCCAGGACGCGCTCCAGCAGGGCCAGGTAACTGACCCGGCGGTGCGGGGGCAGGTGGTGGAAGCAGCCGGAGTCGTAGACCAGGTCGTAGGGGCCGGCCAGTTCCGTTCCGGCGAGGGCGAAGGCGTCCCCGCAGTGGAACCGCGCGCCCTCCACCCCTGCCTCGCGGGCCCGTTCGGCGGCCCAGGCGACGGCCGCCGGGGAGAGGTCGACCGCGTCCACCTCGAAGCCCCGGGCCGCCAGGTGGAGCGCGTTGCGCCCCGGGCCGCAGCCCAGGTCGAGCACCCGCCCCGCGGTGACGAGCCCGTCCTCCACGTGACGCGCCAGGTTCTCGTCCGGCTTCGCCACGAAGAACGGCACCGGCCGGGAACGGTCGGCGTAGAACCCGTCCCACCAGCCGGCCCCCCGCTGCGACCACCGGTCGGCCTCGGGTGCGAACAACCCGTCGAGCAGGCTGAGTACGTCGTCCACCGTGCGTATGTTCCGGTCCATCCGGCCCCCTCCCGTGTGCCCCAACCCTAGGCCCGGAGCGGAAGAAAGACCAGGTCAGAGGGTGTGTAAGGGCATCGGCGGGAGGCGCCGTACGGGCCGCTGGGCGCCGGGGGCGCGCCCTGCCGCGGGGCCGCACCACCCCTGCCCCGAAGAGGTCGCGGCGCGCCGCCCAGGGGTCACCACAGAGCCGTTCCGGACCGTGCGACGGGCCCTTTCCACGGGGGCCGCGCCCGGCCGGTGCCCACCGGGCCGACGCCGCGCCCGGCCGGTGCCCCACCGGGCCGACGCCGCGCCCGGTCGACGCCGCGCCGGGCCGATGCCCCGCCAAGCCGGTGCCGCGCCGGGCCGATGCCCCGCCAGGCCGGGGCCGCGCCCGGTCGACGCCGTGCCGGGCCGATGCCGCACCCGGCCGGTGCCCCGCCGGCCGGTGCCGCACCCGGTCGACGCCGCGCCCGGTCGGTGCCGCGCCCGGTCGACGCCGTGCCGGGCCGATGCCGCACCCGGCCGGTGCCCCGCCGGCCGGTGCCGCGCCGGGCCGACGCCGCGCCCGGTCGACGCCGCGCCGGGCCGATGCCCCGCCGGTCGGTGCCGCGCCCGGCCGATGCCGCACCCGGCCGGTGCCCCGCCGGTCGGTGCCGCGCCGGGCCGACGCCGCGTCCGGCCGGTGCGGCTACCGTTCCGCCGGCTGCGGGGTGCGCGGCAGCCAGAGCCACATCAGCACCACGCCGGCCGCCAGCACCCCGGTGCCCACCCGGAAGGCGAGCGCGTAGCCCTCCGTCAGGGCCTGCGGTGCGGTGCTCCCGTCCGTCCGGGCGGCGGCCAGGGTGGACAGGACGGCCAGGCCGAGTGAACCGCCCATGGTGCGCGACGTGTTGACGAGGCCGGAGACCAGGCCGGCCTCCTCGGGGGCCGCGCCGGACGTGGCCAGGGAGGCGAGCGGGGTCGCCGCCAGGCCCGCGCCGAGCATCATCAGGATGCCGGGGAACAGGATCGCCGTGGCGTACGCACCGTCGGGGGTCATGGCGGACTGCCAGGCGAAGCCCGCCACCGCGACCAGCGTGCCGAGCACCGCCACGGTGCGCGGGCCGGCCGGCCGCATCAGCCGGGGTGCCAGCTTCGAGCCGAGGACGACGGCGAGGGAACTCGGCACCAGGGCGAGTCCGGCCTCCAGCGGGGTGTAGCCGAGGACGTTCTGGGCGTAGAGGGTCATGAAGAACCACATGCAGAACATCGCGGAGCCGCACAGGAACATCGCCACGTTCGCGGAGGAGACCGAGCGCAGGCGCAACAGGCCGAGCGGCATCAGCGGGCTCGCGGTCCGGGCCTCGACCGCGAGGAACAGCCCGATCAGGGCCAGCCCGGCGAGCAGCGGCAGCAGGGTGGCCGGGGCGGTCCAGCCCTCCGCCTCCGTCTGGGAGATGCCGTAGGCGAGGGTGCCGAGCCCGGCCGTGACGAACAGCGCGCCGGGCAGGTCCAGGCGCCGCCCGTCCCCGGCCCGGCCCTCGGTGAGGAACCAGGCGGCGGCGCACAGCACCACGGCGCCGACGGGCACGTTGATCAGCAGGACCCACCGCCAGGACAGCGTCTCGATCAGCAGCCCGCCGACCAGGCCGCCGGCCGCCCCGCCGCCGGCGCCGACCGCCGTCCAGGTGCCTATGGCCCGGGCCCGGGCCGCGCCCTCGGGCACGGAGGCCGTGAGGATGGTCAGCGTCGAGGGCGCCAGCACCGCCGCGCCGAGCCCCTGCACGGCCCGGGCGAGCAGCAGCTGCCACTCCGCCTGCGCCAGCCCGCCGGCCAGCGAGGCCAGGGTGAACAGGCCGAGCCCGACGAGGAACATCCGCTTGCGGCCGTAGAGGTCGCCGGCCCGGCCGCCGAGCAGCATGAACCCGGCGAAGGCGATCGCGTAGGCGTTGACCACCCACTGCAGGCCCTGGGCGCTCATGCCGAGCCCGCTGCGCATCGACGGCAGCGCCACGTTGACGACGGAGACGTCCAGCACGACGAGGAACTGCCCGGCGCAGGTGAGCGCCACCACGAGCCAGGTGGGCGGCGTGGTGCGGCGGGACGTGCGGGTGATCTCGGCGGCTTCGACCATGGGTGTCATGCTCTCAACCACGTCATGCTCCTGGCATCGGGATTTCGACCTAGGGCCACGGCGGATCCGGCCGCCCGTCCCAAGAGAAGGTCAAGATTTCGTTAGAGTGCCAAAGCAACGGAATAGTTGCCTGCGCATACAAGGTTCATACTCCACGTACTCGTGCCATGTCCGACCCCGGCCTGGAGGCCCCTTTCCATGACGCAGACGACGACAGAACGTCCCGCCGGCGCGGCGCGCGGGACCGTGGTCCCGGTCCTCGCCTTCGCGGGCATCGTTGTCGCGGTGATGCAGACCCTGCTCGTCCCGGTGATCAAGGACCTGCCGCAGCTGCTGGACACCGCCCCCAGCAACGCCACCTGGGTCCTGACCTCGACCCTCCTGTCGGGTGCCGTGGCCACCCCGATCATGGGCCGCCTCGGCGACCTCTACGGCAAGCGCCGCATGCTGATCCTGAGCCTCGCGGTGATGGTGGTGGGCGCCCTCGTCAGCGCGGTCACCAGCGACCTGCTGCTCATGATCACCGGCCGGACCCTCCAGGGCTTCGCGATGGGCGCGATCCCGCTCGGCATCGGCCTGATGCGCGACATGCTGCCCCGCGAGAAGCTCGGCTCGGCGATGGCCCTGATGAGCTCCTCCATAGGCGTCGGCGGCGGTCTCGCGCTGCCCGCCGCCGCCCTGGTCGCGCAGCACAGCGACTGGCACGCCCTGTTCTACGGCGCCGCCGGCCTCGGCGTGCTCTCGATCGTCCTCACCCTGCTCGTCGTGCCGGAGTCCCCGATGCGCGCCGCGGGCTCCTTCGACCTGCCGGGCGCGTTCGGCCTGTCCGCCGGTCTCGTGCTGTTCCTGCTGCCGATCACCAAGGGCAGCGACTGGGGCTGGACCTCCGGCACCACGCTCGGCCTGTTCGCCGCGTCGGCGGTCGTGCTCGTGCTGTGGGGCGTGATGGAGCTGCGGGTGAAGGCCCCCCTGGTCGACCTGCGCACCACGGTTCGCCCGGCGGTGCTCTTCACCAACCTCGCCTCGATCATGGTCGGCGTCTCCTTCTACGTCGTCTCCCTGGTGCTGCCCCAGCTGCTCCAGCTGCCGACGTCCACCGGCTACGGCCTCGGCCAGTCGATGGTCGTCGCGGGCCTGCTCGTCGCGCCGCTCGGCCTGACGATGATGTTCACGGCGCCCGTCTACGCGCGGCTGTCGGCGAAGTACGGCCCCAAGGTCACCCTGATCCTCGGCCTGCTGATCATCGCGATCGGCTACGGCGCCGGCCTCGGCCTGATGAGCGCCGCCTGGCAGAGCCTGGTCATCTCGGTCCTGCTCGGCGCGGGCATCGGCCTCGCCTACTCCTCGCTGCCCGCGCTGATCGTGGGCGCGGTCCCGGCGTCGGAGACCGGCGCGGCCAACGGCCTGAACACGCTGATGCGTTCCATCGGCACGTCGGTGTCGAGCGCCGTGATCGGCATGGTGCTGGCGAACACCGCGAACACGGTCGGCGGCGTCGAGGTCCCGACCATGCACGGCTTCCGGGTCTCCTTCCTGATCGCCACCGGCGCGGTCGCCGTGGGCCTGCTGCTGGCGCTGTTCCTGCCGGGCGCCCGCCCGTCGAACAAGCCGCAGCTGCGGGCCAGCAGCGAGGAGGACGCGGCGCTGGAGCGGGCCGAGCAGGTGCTGCGCGGCTTCCGGGGCCGGGTGCTGGGCGCCGACGGCTCCCCGGTCGCCCGCGCCAAGGTCACCCTGATCGACCGCCGCGGCCGGCAGGCCGGCGCGACCCTCTCCGCCGCGGACGGCAGCTACGCGCTCGCGGTCCCCGCGCGGGGCGCCTACGTGGTGGCCGCACGCGCCGCGGGCCACGCCCCGCTGGCCTCGTCCGCGACCCACGCGGGCGACGACCGGCCGGTCGACCTGGACCTGTCGCTGCCCGGGGAGACGGTCCCCGCCTGACCCGCCGTCCGCCGGTACCCCCTGTCGTTCACCGGCAGGGGGTACGGCAGCATGGGCGCCCGGAGTGTCGTACGACCGAGAGGAACCCCCATGCCCGCGGCCCCGAAGCCCGAGATCCTGGCCGCGTTCGAGGCGGCGAAGGGGTTCATGCCCGTGGCCGAGGGGCTGGCCGTGTACGCGGCGGCCGTGGAGGCCGGGCGGCTGGGACTGCCGCTGCTGGAGGTCGGCACGTACTGCGGGCGCTCCACGATCCTGCTGGCCGACGCGGCCCGGGAGGCCGGGGTGAGCGCGCTCACCGTGGACCATCACCGCGGCAGCGAGGAGCAGCAGCCCGGCTGGGAGTACCACGACCCGCAGACGGTCGACCCCGAGCTCGGCGTCATGGACACGCTGCCGACGTTCCGCCGCACCCTGTACCGGGCGGGCCTGGAGGACCACGTGGTGGCCCTGGTCGGCCGCTCCCCGCAGATCGCCGCGTTCTGGCGCACGCCGCTCGGCTTCGTCTTCATCGACGGCGGTCACACCGACGAGCACGCCACGGCCGACTACGAGGGCTGGGCCCCGCACGTCGCCGAGGGCGGGCTGCTCCTCATCCACGACGTCTTCCCGGACCCGCAGGACGAGTTCACCGGGCAGGCCCCCTACCGGGTCTACCTCCGGGCCCTCGCCTCGGGCGCCTTCACGGAGGTCTCGGCGACGGACTCGCTGCGGGTGCTGCGGCGCACCGGCCCGGGCGTCTGAGCGAACGACCGGGCGGGTGAACTGCGCCCCGTGAGCCCCCGCCCGGTCGGCCCACGGGCGGCGTGGCGCGTCGGCGGGCGCGGGCCGCTGCCCAAGGATCCGGGCGCGTGGCACACACCTTCGCAGAGCTCGTGGAGAAGCAGCGCGCGGCGGACGAGGCGTACGCCCGCGTGCGTCATCTGCAGGACGCCTACGGCCCGCCCACCCAGACCAAGTGGAGCGACCAGCAGACCACCACGTGGGAGACGGCCTGGCGCGCCTGGCGCGACCTCGCCCGGGACGTCCAGGCGGCGGTGACGGCGTACGCGAAGCAGGAGGGCACACCGCGCCAGGAGGTGGAGGCACGGGTGAAGGAGGCGGTACGGCACGGCGAGGCCGGTGCGGCCGGCTCGTGAGGCCGCACCCGAAGCGGCCCCGACGGCCGGGCCCCGCCCCCACCCCGGCGGTACGGGAGCCCCCGGGACGGCGACTCCCGCAGGCCCCCGCCGCCACACCGGACGGGACCCGCCCGCACGTCCCTCCCGGACACGGGACCGGCGCCCCGCACCGAGCCCGACCCCACCCGCGGGCCCACCGCCCACCCACCACCGCAACGACTCGCCCCGCACCCGCACCAGCGC